>NZ_JVDT01000220.1 GCF_001076885.1 Bacillus sp. 522_BSPC | reverse complement strand
TTTTCGAGCCATATTATTCTCTCCCCCTCTACTTTACTTCCTTAGTATATCTTCATTCCTCTTATTAAGCATTTTAACTCAAAGAATTTTTGATAAAATTAGTGAAACTTATAATTCTATTTCTACGTTTTACTCTATGTAAAAATTTAAATGGCAGAAATTTTACATCACATATCATTCAGCTTTTGCAAAATATTTGTTATGATAGTTGGGTGTATGTTTTTGAAAAAGTAATTTACATATTAATTGATAAATAGGAGTGAACAAGGCTTGGATAAATTATGGGAATTAATTGTTGCCTTTATTTTAGGCATAGTAGAAGGTTTAACTGAATTTGCACCTGTTTCATCAACAGGACATATGATACTTGTTGATGATTTATGGTTAAAATCAGGAGAACTTATTTCACCTGAAGTAGCAAATACCTTTAAAGTAGTGATCCAATTAGGATCGATTTTAGCAGTAGTCATTATCTTCAAAGATCGCTTTCTTAATATTCTTGGTTTGAAAAAAACGATTGATGGCGAAAAAGTAACAGGACATAAATTGAGCCTCGTACAAGTTATCATTGGGTTGATCCCAGCTGGTGTTTTAGGGCTCCTTTTTGATGATTACATAGATGAACATCTATTTAATTTTGAAACAGTGGTGTACGCTTTGATTGTTGGAGCTATTCTGATGATTATCGCAGACTATACACAAAAGAAAAAGAAACCAACTACAACTTCTTTGGATCAAATCACCAATAATCAAGCGTTTTTCATTGGTCTATTCCAATGTATTGCCTTATGGCCAGGCTTTTCAAGATCTGGATCAACGATATCTGGTGGCGTACTTATGGGACTAAGTCACCGTGTCGCAGCTGATTTTACCTTTATTATGGCTGTACCGATTATGGCCGGGGCAAGCTTTATTTCTTTATTAAACAATTGGGAATATATCACATCTGCGTCTCTTCCATTCTTTATTGTTGGATTTATCAGTGCATTTATTTTTGCATTAATTTCCATTCGATTCTTTTTAAAGTTAATTGATCGAATTAAATTAACACCATTTGCAATTTATCGTATCATTATTGCCATTATTATTATTGTAGTGTTCTTATAAACCTAGTGAATAATACTATCCTTAACAAAAAAGTCACCTCATTTTGAGATGACTTTTTTGTTTGAACTTTTTTTACTTCCCTCTTTTTTGTCGCTCTTCACTTCTAATATATCTAACAAGAATATGAAAATCGGGATACCGACGATTAATCCCCAGACTCCAAAGAAGTGTTCAGAGAAAATAAGGACAATAAATGTGAAAAATACTGGCAAATCTGTCTTAGAAGACATTAGTTTTGGGTTTAAAATATATGCCTCAATAGAGTGGATAACCATAATTAAGATAACAACCGAAATGACATGAGTTATTCCTCCGACCGTATAGCCAATAATGCATAATGGAATGAAAGAAATAATCACACCTGCAACTGGTATAAGACCAAGCAAAAATATCATAATGCCTAAACCAAATAATTGAGGAAATCCAAGAAAATATAAAGAAGCTGTCGTTAAGATACAATTAATTATGGCAATTATAAATTGTGCTTCAATTACTTTTCCAAAAGTAGCAACAAATTTCTTTCCAAAATACATGCATTCAAAATAAATCGGTGCTATTTTGCTAGTATGGAAACGATTAGCAAACAATCGTAAGCGATCTTTTTCTAACAGAAAAAATAAGCTTAGCACGATCGCCATAAACACTTGAAGAAGATTTCCCCAAATATTAGTAAAATACTTAAATATAAAGGTGATTCCCTGATGCAAATAAGTTGTGATACTAAAATCATTGATTTTATTCACTATAAAATTTAACACAACATTATCATGTGGCTGCATATAAAAATCTGTAAGCTGAATAACTAATCCAGATATTTGCTGAATGACAACAGGTAAATAGGTGGAAATCCCATATATAAGCAAGAATATCACTGAAAAATAGAGTAAGATAACAGCTATTGTCCGTTTAATTGCAAACTTACTTGTAAATACCTGAACAAGTCTATCCATTAAGTAGGAAAAAATAAAAGTAAATAAAAGGAGATTTATCATACTTCGTACAAAATAAAGGCATAAACTAATTAAAATTAAAATTAAAACTCTTTTTACTCCTTTTTTTCGAAAAAATGAAAGCAATATTTCCATGTGAAAGACTCCTGACGCTGACGATTTATAATACCTAGCCAATAGAAATTTTTTTACTTTACAACTTATTATCAATCCAATAATGAAAAATAACAAGAAAAAACGATTGAATTTTTTTACACTTTCTTTTGAATATAGATCTTATTCGATGTCCTTATTATTTTCACCAAATTGTAACAAAAAGGAACAAGTTTCTTTATTTTTTAGAAAAAACTTTCTTTACAGTCTATATGAAAATTAGTAAAATAGGAAAGTCGTTTTTCAATTTGGTCGACATTTTTATGCAATTTTCGCAATTTTTTATCATCAGGAGGTTTACATGAGTATCTTCAGAAAAAAGGCAGTAACGTCAAGCACTAATACCTCGCTTAATCGTGTACTCGGTGCATTTGATTTAACGATGTTAGGGGTCGGTGCAATTGTTGGTACTGGCATTTTCGTATTGACAGGTGTTGCCGCTGCTAAATATGCAGGACCTGCTCTTATTCTTTCCTTTATAATTGCAGGCCTTGCCTGTACTTTTGCGGCTTTATGCTATTCGGAGTTTGCTTCTATGATTCCGCAGTCAGGCAGTGCCTATACTTATAGCTATGTAGCATTTGGAGAAGTAATCGCTTGGATTTTGGGCTGGGATTTAGTATTGGAATATGGACTTGCTTCGGCCGCTGTGGCAAGTGGCTGGTCAGGTTATTTTCAAAGCCTGTTATCAGGTTTTGGTATCCATTTGCCTACTTTTATGACAAGTGCCTTTAACCCTGCAAATGGTACATTTATCGATATCCCTGCTATTATAATCGTCTTTATTATTACGCTTTTATTAACGAGAGGGATTCAGGAGTCCTCAAAATGGAATATCATTATGGTATTCATTAAATTAGCAGTCGTTTTACTCTTTATATTTGTTGGTGTCTGGTATGTAAAACCTGATAATTGGGTACCCTTTACACCATTTGGTTTTTCTGGAATCACTACAGGGGCAGCTGTTGTGATATTTGCTTATTTCGGCTTTGATGCTGTTTCTACAGCAGCAGAAGAAGTAAAAAATCCACAAAGAAATCTGCCTATTGGGATTATTTCCGCCTTAGCCATTTGTACTATACTCTATATTATTGTATCGCTTATTCTAACTGGAATTGTTCCTTATCATCAATTAAATGTCAAAGATCCTGTTGCCTTTGCTCTTAGCTATATTAATCAAAATTGGGTAGCTGGCTTTGTTTCTCTTGGTGCTATTATCGGAATCACGACCGTCTTAATGGTAATGATGTTTGGGCAAACTCGCCTTTTTTACGCCATTAGTAAAGATGGTTTGCTTCCAAAATCTATGCAAAAGGTTAGTAAGAAAAACCAAGTACCTATTGTCAGCACATGGATAACATCCGCTTTAGTAGCAATTTTTGCTGGTTTAGTGCCATTAGATCGATTAGCAGAACTAACCAATATTGGGACATTATTTGCATTTACTATGGTTTCCCTTGGTGTCGTCGTCTTACGTTACACTCAGCCAAACCTTCAAAGAGGATTTAAAACTCCTTTCGTACCATATATTCCAGGACTAGCTGTCATCTTTTGCGTTTATTTAATGCTTCAGCTAAGCAGCGTCACATGGAAAGGCTTTGTCGTTTGGCTAGTAATCGGATTGATTATTTATTTTTCATATGGTTATAAGCATAGTAAATTAAATAATACTAGCGAAAACTCTATTTAATAATAAAAAGAGGAAGACTTTAAGGTTACAGCCTAAAAGTCTTCCTCTTTCTTAATTTAGTCTTTAACTCGTTTAAACGGCCACCAGTTTGCTTCTCCAAAATTCTTAACAAGTACAGGAATAAGCAATGGCAAGATGATAAACGCGTATAAAAATAATCCAACTAATACTATACTAGCTATTTGCAATAAGGAAAGCATTCCTGATGGCATCATTGCTGCGAATGTACCACCTAAAATAATGGCTGCTGATATAATGACAGTTCCCATCCTCTTCATTGCTTCTAGCATCGCTTCTTTTATTGTTAAATCCTTATATTCATTGAAGCGATCCATAAGGAAGATACTATAATCCACACCTAAAGCCACTAAAATAACAAAGGCAAAAAATGGTACTGCCCAGCTGATTCCTGTATAGCCAAGCATATTGACAAAGATAGCTTCATTTATTCCAAGTGCTGTGTAGAATGTTAAAATCAATGATCCAATTATATAGGCTGGCATAATGATGGAACGGAATAAAAAGATTAATACAATTGAAATTCCAATCATCATCCAAATAACGGTATTCGTATAATCTGCATCTGACATCGTTCGAAGGTCTGCGTTTGTACTGGTAATTCCTGAAACAGCAACTTCAGCGTTTTCTAGCTTCGTCCCTTTTGTTATACTTTCCACACTATCCTTTATCACATCAATTTGATCGATGGCATCGTTAGAATAAGGGTTATCTGCGAAAATAACATCAAAAGTCATAATTTTGCGATCGGGAGATAAATACGTATCTAATGCGTCCTTGAATTCGTCACTCTTTAATACTTCTTCTGGAATATAGAAACTATTTGTTTCATTCTTGGATAAACCAGCTAAATAGTCTGTAGCGGAACCTATTCCATCGGAAACTTGATCTAATCCTTCCGCACTTTGTGTTAGTCCATCGGTTAATTGCCCAAGCTGTCCGCCAATTTCGCTAAAACCATCCAATAACTGCTTCTGTCCATCATTAATACTGCTTAAGCCATTCGTTAATTTAGGCATATTTTCAACAATTTGCCCTTGACCGTCTGCTAGTTGATCTAACCCTTTTTGCTGTTGGTCTATTCCATCAATTAATTGCTGTAGCCCAATTGAAATATTGCTTTGATTTTTTAGAATCTCAGCATAGCCTTCATTTACGGCACTTACTCCCGATTGTAATTCTGCAAGGCCATCATTTAATTGACTTATCCCATTGCTAATGGCAGGTAATTGCTGTTGAGCTCCTAGAAATCCTTCTCTTATACCGAGGTAGCCTTCCTCATCAGCCAATCCAGCATATTTATTTTCTAAATAGCCAAATGTTTCTTTTGGAATTTTATTTAGACCTGTGGCTAATTGCTCTACACCAGAACCAATTTTTTGATATTCCAAAAGGGCAGTGGCTAAATTAGTTTCCACTTTTTTATAGCCGCTTTGTAAATCTTTATGTGCAGCCAATAATGCTTCTGCTCCTGTTTTTGCTTCTACTAAACCAGCTTTTATTTGATCAGACCCAGCCGATCCTTGACGAATGCCTTGCTCAATCTTTTCGAGATTGTTTTGAATTTCGCCTAAGCCGGATTTAACATCATCGGTTCCTTTAATAAGCCCATTAATCCCATCGGCCGCTTCATTAAGCTGCGGTTCAGAACTTTGCAACTCATCTCCAGCACTGTAAAGTCCTTCACTTATTTGATCAAGTCCTTCTTTTCCTTGATCCAATCCCTCTTCTAGCGTCTTAGCCTGATTAGAAATATAAAAATCCTCAATCGATTCTCCCATTGGTCTCGTTATGGAACGAACTTTATCGACTAAATCTACTTTAGCTAATTCAGTTGTAACCGAGTCTGCTAATGATAGGTATTCAATCGAGTCTAATTCATCATCATTTTTAATGATAACAGTTGTTGCCATCGATTCTCCTGGTCCAAAGCTGTCAGCAATGGCATTAAATGCTTTAATAGATGGATAATCATCACTAATTTCTTCTAAGGAATTAAAAGAAAGATCCCCATCATATGTGACAAGGAAAGGCACACAGATACATGCAACAATTAATAAGGATAACAATGGTCTCTTTAAGGATAAATTACCTGCCATTGCCCAAATCTTACTATCTCCATGTTCTGCTGACCCTTTTGACGGCCAAAATAATTTATTCCCTAGCAGTAGCATGAAGATTGGCACCACCGTGAACAAGGCAACCAATAGAATTGCTACTCCAACCGCGACAGCAGAAGCAGATTGATAAAGTACAAATTTAGAGAATCCAATCGCAGCAAAACCAATCATTACAGCGACACCACTAAAAAATACGGTTCTGCCTGCATTCTTGTACGTTTCCACTATCGACTCCAAAATACTTTCCCTGTGCATCATTTCTTCTTTAAATCTACTTAATAAAAGAATGCAATAATCTGTTCCTATCCCAAAGAGTACTGCTACTAAGAAGATTTGCGTATAGGTGGAAATCGGAAAATCAAATTTATCTACTAAAATAGACACGATAGATTGAGATGCTAAATAGGTAACACCTACTGTGATTAATGGAATAAACGGTGCAATAACTGATCTAAATACAATTAATAGCACTGCAAGAATAAAGACAACTGTTATCCCTTCAGTCTTCTTTAACCCTTCTTGCGAACTATTAACTAAATCTTGGTCAATCATCCAATTGCTCGTATAAAAGTGATTTACATCATATTCTTCGATTGTTTTATATAATGCATCACTTACTTCCTCTGCTTCTCGGTCATTCCAGCTAATCGTTAATGAGGTGAGAATGGTTTTTCCATCTTCTGAAACCAATTGATCTTCTAAATCTTCATTGGTAAAAGACGAAATAATATCTGTAATTCCAAGCTCTTCCTTGTTTGCTTCTAATGCTTCAACTGCCTTTTTCGCTTCCGTTATATCATTATCAGATAACTTTTTGTCATTATGGAAGACAAGTGCTACAGATGACTGCTCTCCCACATTTTTCTGATTTTGAATTTCATCCAGAATCTTTCCTGCTTTGGAAGAGGAATACTCATCAGGTATACTAATCTGTCCTTTTTCTTCCACTAGATCTCCCATATTTGGAGCGATGATAAATAATCCTACTATAGCGATAATCCAAGCTCCAAGAATAAACCATTTTCCTTTTAAAATAGCATTCACTTTCTTACCTCCAACCTTTATTCCTTATTTCCCTCAATCAGTCCATCTAATTTTGCATAAGTATCTAAGAAATTTTGAATTTCAGTATGATCAAATTTCGAGATGACAGATTCAATCACACTTTGAATTTTTTTCTCCATTTCGCCAAAAATCACTTTGCCGTCAATGGTCAAGGTTAAATAAATGACACGCCTATCCTTTTCGTCCCTTGTTCTTTCCACCCATCCTTTTTCAACAAGACGATTGATAATGGGTGTAATAGCACTTTTCTTAACTCCAAAGACAACCGCAAGCTCAGTCGATGTACATACATGGACATTATTTATATGGCGCATCGTAAAATGCTGCTCTGTAGTAAGAACATCACCGATTTCCTGTCTAATTAGCTGATCAAATTTACGATTAACTGAAAAATTTATACTGACATATCGGTCAATAATTTGATCTATTTCTTTTCGATTAATAACAGTCACCTCTCTTTCTTTTAGTTAAAGAGCTTAACTATTAAATAGTTTAACTTTATTGTTATTTTTATGTCAACAAAAAACTTTCATTCCTAAAAGATACAGGAAGACTATTCAATCGAACCTTTACCATCAGTTTTTCTCCCTTTCCTCCATAAATAGTGAGCGTTTTATTAAAACTTAAGAGGAAGATAAAAGCGATGAATTCCTATTAAAGGAAGGGGCAAACGAACTTAAAAGATACCTATGCTATAATAAGGAAAAAAACAAACGGAGAATAAGATTATGTTTCCAAACATTTCAATGAAAAATACGCTTATGGAAAGCTTAGGAATCAAAATAGTGAATGTGAAAAATGGAGAATGTATTGCGACAATGCCAGTTGATGAAAGAACAAAACAACCCTTTGGCTACCTTCATGGCGGGGCTTCCGTTGCCTTAGCAGAAACGGCTGCCAGTGTTGGAGCAGCAAGTCTAGTTGATTCGAAAAGACAGGCTGTTTTTGGACAAGAAATAAATGCAAATCACATTCGCTCCGTAAAAGAGGGGATAGTAACTGCAACTGCTACAGTTATTCATCAAGGAAAATCTAGCATGGTTTATGAAATCAAAATAGTGAATGATAATAAGGAATTAATCTGCATCTCACGGTGTACGATGGCGGTAATTTGTTTAGAAAAGTGATTCTTTCGTTTGGCTGATATCTTGTTTGCTTTGGCTGATTTATTTGGCTTTTGGCTGATATCCTGTTTGCTTTGGCTGATATCTCCACTATTAGGCTATAATCCCACGTAATTTACGGATAAATTTCACTTAACACACAAAAAAGTGCATCCAAAATGCCAGTTAATCTGACTTTTAGATGCACTTTTGCCTTTAAACTACATGTTACTTACACGTATATAATCTTGCTTCATATGGCTGCAATGAAATCGAAGTAGTTGGCTCATGCTCTTCCACTGCATAGTTCGCTAACAATAGATTTTCATGCTCTAACTCTACAACACGATTTTCAAATACTGCCTCTTCTGCTGATAAATTAGTTATAATAACCATTTTTTTATCATCTAGTGTTCGCGTATAAGCAAATACCTGATTATTTTCCTCATCTACTAAATCAAAGGTTCCATAGGTTAAAATAGGACCTGATTTTTTCAACTCAATCATTTTCTTGTAAAAATGATAAATAGAATCTGGATCTTTCTTTTGATTTTCTACATTAATATCTAAATAGTTAGGATTAATCCCCATCCAAGGAGTATGTCGGGAGAATCCTGCGTAAGCCTCGCTTGACCATTGCATTGGAGTTCTAGAATTATCACGGCTAGAAGACCAAATAATTTCCATTATCTCCTTATGGCTAACTCCTTCTTCTCGTTTCAATTTATATAGATTTTTTGTTGCCACATCATCATATTCCTCAATTGTCGGAAACTGAACATTTGTCATGCCTATTTCTTGACCTTGATAGATAAATGGCGTTCCTTGCATAAAGAAATACATCATGCCAAAAGCCTTCGCACTTTCTTTCCAATATTCTTTATCATTTCCCCATGTAGAGACAGATCTCGCTTTATCATGGTTTTCGATAAATAGCGCATTCCAGCCTTTATTCTCTAAACCTTTTTGCCATTTATTTAGTACTTGCTTCAATTCCATAACATCTACGCCGTAATTTTTTTCATTATCCCATAGATCGAGATGCTCAAATTGAAAGACCATATTAAATTTACCTTTTGTTTCTCCAACCCAAAGCTCTGCTTCTTCCACTTTAACTCCATTTGCTTCTCCAACTGTCATAATGTCATATTTAGCAAATGTCTCGTTTTTTAATTCTTCTAAATAGGTTTGAATTCCCTCCACATTCATATGTTTATCAAAGGATGGAACAAAGTCTAAATTTAAAGGATTATCCATATCCTTTAATCCTTCTTCTTTTTTGATATGGCTGATTGCATCAATTCGGAAACCGTCAATTCCTTTATCAAGCCACCAATTAATCATATCGTATATAGCTTTTCTTACATCTTCATTTTCCCAGTTTAAATCCGGTTGTTTTGTTGAGAAAATATGCATAAAGTACTGTCCCGTTGTCTCATCAAGCTTCCATGCAGACCCGCCAAATATACTTTCCCAGTTATTAGGCTCCTTCCCATCTACGCCATCTCTCCAAATATACCAGTCTCTCTTTGGGTTATTTAAAGATGAGCGAGATTCCAAAAACCATTTATGCTCATCACTCGTATGATTTATAACTAAATCAATGATTAGCTTCATTCCGCGTTGATGAACTTCATAGAGAAGTAAATCAAAGTCAGCCATTGTTCCAAACTCATCCATAATATCTTGGTAGTCGCTAATATCATAGCCATTATCATCATTTGGAGATTTATACATTGGACAAATCCAAATGCAATCAATACCAAGATCTTTTAAATAATTTAATTTTGTTATAATCCCCTTTAGATCGCCTATCCCGTCTCCATTTGAATCCATGAAACTTCTAGGATAAATTTGATATGCTACTGCTTCTTTCCACCACTTTTGCGTCACTGTTTTAACTCCCTTTCAACATCTAGTTTCTGTCTTATTACCACTATTAAGCTTGTATTACTCTGCTACTTTACAACATGAGTTTCTTTCCACCATTTTCGCTGGCACTGTTATTCGCTTCATTACTGAATTAGGATACGTTATATCATCAAGTAAACATTTCGTTGCTTCGACGCCAAGTTGAAAAATATTGATATCAACACTTGTCAACGAAGGCTTCATGTACTTACCGGTTGAAATATTATTAAAGGCGACAATCGATAAATCTTCTGGAATAGATATAGAAAGTTCCTCTGCGTAGCTGATTAATTCAATCGCAATAAAGTCATCGGAAACAACTAATGCTGTCGGGCGACTCTCCATATTCAATATTTCAGCAAGCTTTTCTTTCGTTCTCCCAGCTATTTCCTTATCATATACAATTAATTCCTTTTGATAAGCAATTCCATTTTCCTTTAATGCTTGTTTAAATCCTTTTAGTCGGTCAATTGTAAAGACCATTTCCATATTTGCACCAATGAAGGCAATTTTTTTATGCCCTAACTGAATTAAATACTCGGTAATTTGCTTTGTAATAAACACATTATCATTATCGACAAACGTTATTCTTTCCGCATTTTGATAAGGTCTACCAATAACTGTAAACGGAAAATTATTGTGTAAAAGATAGTCCATAATTTGATCATTCGTTTTACTATATAAAAGAATAATTCCATCGACTCTTTTTCCATGAACCATCTCGATAACTTCCTGCAATATTTCTTCTTCTGTTGCTCCAGTTGTCAAATATATTCCAAACTGACTTTTTCTGGCCTCCAAACAAATACCTCTTAGTACTTCTGGAAAAAACGGGTTTTCCAGTACCCTCTCCGTTGAGTTCGGCATAATAATTCCGATTGTTTTCGTGCTTTTTACTACTAGGCTTCTTGCTTGAAGGTTTGGATGGTATCCTAATTCCTCCATTGCTTCGCGGACTTTTCGCTTTGTTTCATCACTTATTTTTGGATGGTTTGCAAGCACTCTTGAGACTGTGGAGGGAGAAACATTTGCTAATTTACCAACATCTTTAATTGTTACTGCCATACTTGTACCTCCATCATTATTAGCATCATTATGGTAAACGCTGTCATTTCCGATTAAAAAAATGTATGATTTCTATTGTTTCTTCGTGCAAACGATTGCACTAATATATGTTGAATATACCATAGGAAATGTTTTATATCAATACAAAATTACATTTGAATGGTTACTGCCTTTCCTTTTAAAAAGGGGACTTGGAAATGACTTCTTTATTTTTCACTTTGCAGGCGCAGAGAACGCTCCTTTGTTACTTTGCGAAGAGCCTTTGTGTAGCATCATACATCTATAAAAGAGAAAAAAACCTCACAAGGAAGGTTTTCTTTTTCTAGATGAAATTTATTTATCCAATGACTCTAGTTCCTTTATTACTGGAGGATTCTCAAGCACAGTGTCCATATAATTTCTTCCCCAGCTATACATTGCATCTAAGATAGGCATAAGGGATTCCCCTTCCTTTGTTAAAGAATACTCCACTTTTGGCGGAACAACAGGATAGACAACTCTTTTTATAATATAGTCATTTTCTAATTCACGTAATTGATTCACAAGCATACGTTGCGTTATTCCAGGTATCAAAGCCTTTAATTCTCCAAATCGCTTTGTTCCTTCCTTTCCCAGATGCCAGAGAATGAGCATCTTCCATTTTCCGCCTATGATACTTAACGTTAATTCTTTCTCACAGTTGAATTCTTTACCTGCCATTCGTTCCATCCATAAACCTCCTTCATGCAAAATACACTTAGTATACTTTTAGGCACTATATAAAAATAAAGTGCGTACTTACTTAAATGAATTATAAAACGTATAATGACGTTTGTACAGAAATTAACATTTCAAACATCTCAATAATTAAAGTGAAAAAGAAAAGGAGCGTGCTAAAAATGAAATTACAATTAGCATTAGATTTAGTTAATATCCCACAAGCAATTGAGGTTGTAAAACAGGTAGAACAATATGTTGATATTGTTGAAATTGGAACACCCGTTGTCATAAATGAAGGACTTCACGCGGTAAAGCAAGTGAAAGAAGCTTTTCCAAACGTTTCCGTTTTAGCAGACTTGAAAATTATGGATGCAGCAAGATATGAAGTAAGCCAAGCAGTAAATGCAGGAGCTGACATTGTCACTATTTTAGCGGTTGCTGAAGATGAATCTATAAAAGGTGCAGTTGCTGAGGCGAAAAAACTTGGCAAAGAAATTCTTGTTGACATGATTTCAGTTAAAGATATTAAAACACGTGCACAACAACTTGATGAATTTGGTGTTGACTACATTTGTGTTCATACTGGTTATGATTTACAAGCAGTAGGAAAAAATTCTTTTGAAGATTTAAAGGCAATTAAGAGTGTTGTAAAAAATGCAAAAACTGCTGTAGCTGGTGGAATTAAATTAGAAACATTGCCTGAGGTTATTGCTGCACAACCTGATTTAGTTATCGTTGGTGGAGGAATTACTAGCCAAGATAACCTAAGTGAAGCTGCTTCTAAATTTAAAGAACTAATTGCTCAAGGATAAATCATGAAAACAAGCGATTATCTTGGCCAAGTTATTCAAGAACTATCTCAAGCTGGAACACTTATTGCTAATGAGGATTTAGAAAAACTTGTTGAGCATATTCTTCACTCAAAGAAAATTTTCGTATATGGCGCTGGCCGTTCTGGATTTATGCTTAAGTCATTTGCAATGCGAATGATGCATATGGGAATCGATGCCTATGTTGTGGGTGAAACGGTTACCGCTACCTATGAAAAGGATGACCTACTTATTATAGGGACAGGGTCTGGCGAAACAAAAAGTATTATTACCATAGTAGAAAAAGCAAAAAGTATTGGTGGAAACATTGCAGCTCTTACAATCTCTCCTGATTCTACTGTTGGTAAACTAGCTAATCAAGTTATAAAAATGCCTGGTTCTCCAAAAGATAGAGGAAATGAAGATGCAAAAAGCTTACAGCCAATGGGCTCCCTGTTCGAACAATTACTCCTAATTGTCTTGGATAGCGTCATTTTAAAATACATGGAAATAAAAGAATTAGATTCCAATAAAATGTATGGAAAGCATGCTAATTTGGAATAGAATTTTTTAAACATCAAGAGGATAGATAAAAGTATGTTCCATATAATTTTTATCTATCCTTTTGAAACATTTTTAATCTGAACTACCACCACAACTGGAACAGGAGCTACCTGACGAGCAGGAGTTATCAGACGAACAAGAATTACAGGAGAAAAACGATCCGGATCCGCAACTTGTGCAACTTGACGAGCTACTACTACTTATTTTCATATAACTTGAAAAATCTTCATAATGAAAATAAGAAACAGATAAAAAAGGAACAAGCATAATGTTAAATTTTTGTTCTCTTTTCCCTTTCTCCATTTTGTCATATATGACGCTCTTTTGATAATCCCTTACCTTCCTTACTGTTTTTTTCATAGATGCAATAAGTGCAAATACCGTTGGAAGATATTTCGTGTCACTTTTAAAATATCGTTCAAGCAGCTCAGCTTCTGATAAATCCTTAAAGTCCTCAATGATTGCGGGATGAACAGGATACCGGAAAAAGCCATTGTATAAATAGATATTCTCCTTTCTTATAAGAAAAAGCTCCGCATATACCCAATCAAAAAATCCTCGCAGATCAGGGTCAGACTTTGCCTTCACATTAGGACTGTGATGAAGAGTAGTACCTAAATATTTTCTAGAAAAATCGCCGTATTCACGGGTGAACATAAGCATTTGATGCCATAATTCATCGACTTTCTTACTAAACATTGGAGACTCTTTTAAAAGAGAAGTTAAAACAAAGTAACGTTTTAAATCAAGTAGGCGCCATTCATACTCATTTTCTTTTAATTTATTTTCTTCCTTCACTCTATTTTCTACATTTTCCATATAACTTCTAGTAAGGGAGCGATCTAAATCGTCATTCAATTTTTTTAATCCTTTAATTGGCTTTATCTCTAATACTTTAGGAGACAAACCAAATTTAAACGTTAGTTTTTTACGTAAAAATAGACTCAACCAAATAATAAAAACTGCACATAGAAGCAACCATGCCATCTAACTTCTCCCCTTCCTATTAGTAACATATAAAAGCTATTTACCTTGGTTATTATTACTCTTACGAAATTTTTTTATATAAAGTTCCATTTTTACCTTTTTTTAATATTTAGATTAGGAAATTATTTTAGAAGCTACTAAAAAAGGTACATCACTACGTAAAGTGATGTACCAAAGGATATGATATATGCCATTTTAATAATTTTGAAAAATTAGCAATATTTTGCTTTTACATTCTTTCTGCATAAATAATATAGCGCTGTGGAGCGTTTCCTACAAATCTAAAAGGATAACATGTTGTTAGAATTAGCTCCTCTTTTGAATCATCTAACGTAATAATCGAACGATCATCTGCCTCAACTATTTTTGTCGAAGTGATTTGATAAGAGAATTCTCCATATGGCAACACAATTTTTAACTCGTCCCCGATTTCTAGTTCTCCCGCTCTCCTAAATACTGTATCTCGATGACCTGACAAGACAATTTGTCCATTTTCATTCGGGTAAAAACTGCCTTTATAATGGCCGACTCCTTTATCAAGATCATCTGGATCGGTACCTTCTACAATCGGTAATATGCCATCAATCTTATCAATCTCCAATAGCCCCACTGCTTCACCAATGGATGGAATAAAACGGTCGCTGTCTTTATCTACCCATTTTTCATTCCCCTTGTTAATGGCTGTTTTTGCTTCCGATAAGGAATTCTCTGTTTGCGCTTTTGTGTCCATAATATTGAAGACGCCATAACCAATAAAAAGTACTCCTCCTACTATAAGCAGGAGGGATAACCATTTTGTCCATCTCATGATATCCTATGCCTTTCTTCTATTATTTGCATAGAAAACAACAACTCCTATGAAGAATAATAATAATCCTACTATGATAAAATTGTAAGTCATTGTCGCTGTATTTGGCAATAGATTTCCTTTTTCTTTCTCTGGCTGATTAACTGTATCATTGTTTTCATCTAATGAAGTTTCTGTACCTTCATCAGATCCATCACTTTCGTTATCTTGCGTACCATTTTCATCTTCTGGAGCATCTGGATTTTCTCCCTGCTCTTCTTCTCCATCACCTGGGGTTTCCGGATCGTCTCCTTGATCTTCATCCCCATCACCTGGAGTTTCTGGGTCTACTTCAGGTTCTTCAGCACCACTGGAAACTTCTGAAATACGTCCTTCAGCAGTATAGGCAATTGGTTCATCGAAAGATTTAATAAAATCGACCGTTGCCTGTAAATCCTCTGGTCCTTGAATTGGATTTTCCCCATACGTATTTAGTAAGTATGAATCGGTACTATGTGGATACATATAGCTATTAACCGTTACTGTATATGTTTTTTCTAAATCTAGCTTCGTTCCATCTGGCATAAGTAGATCCACGACTTGTCCAAATTGTCCTAAAGATGCATCCCATGTATATTTAAAGCCAGCAATACTGACGTCTGGACCATAGGAACTAAATTGTGTATTCAATACTTCTTTTAACTCTTGACCGGTAATTTCCAATTTAACAAGGGTATTATTAAATGGCTGAATATTAAAGAGTTCCTGCCAAGTAATTTCTCCTTCCAGTAAATCATCTCTAATTCCGCCACCATTCATTAAGGCAAAATCACTGTCCATCGCGGCTTTCATTCCGTCGGCAATTAAATTGCCAAGACCATTATCGCCAACTTCTCCTTTTTGTGCATAGCCACCTGTTATGTCAGTAGCAGCTATTCCAATTACTTCATTTAACTTCGGACCAACTTGATCGATATACTTATCCAATATGGCTTTTACTTCAGAATCTGGTGTAACATCTTCTTGAACAACATCCACTATCTCCGCTGTTTTTTCAGAGAAATCCTTTGTTAGTGGGTCAATGGTAAAATCAATATCCGAATAAGCCTTGCCATATTCCCATGCTTGAACAATTAGCTTATTATCCACAACCCCATTTAGCTTCACATGGTTATGTGCGGCAAAAATAATATCAACTGCATCATCTACATTTCGGGCAATATCTGCAATTTCTCCTGTAATTTCATTTGTTCCTTCTTCTTGGCTTCCAGGAACATGCGCTAAAACAACGATTGCTTCAATTCCTTGATTTTGTAATTCAGGAACGTACTTATTAATCGCCTCTGTCTCATCTGTGAAGCGAATATGCTCATTTCCTGTAGCTACAATCATGCTTGGAGTTTCTACTGTCGCCACCCCAATAAAGCCAACCTTTACCCCATCTATTTCTTTTATTGTATATGGATCTAATACTAATTCACCAGATTCCTTATATTCTACATTTGCTGCAAGGACTGGAAAATTCATACCATCATATTCACTTGTTCCCTTAGGGTGATCGCCTCCATTAATCATGCGGAGCATCTCGTCTACCCCTTCGTCAAATTCATGGTTTCCTACTACACCAACATCAAAGCCTAGTGATTCCATTATTTCAACAGTTGGTTCGTCCTGTAAAAGGGCTGATACTGGTGAACTTCCACCAATCATGTCCCCTGCATGTACTAATAATGTGTTCGGGTTCGTTGCTTCTGCTTTTCTTAAATAGGTAGCTAAATAATCCATTCTTCCATAATTAACACCATCAACTGTTCCTGTTACATCAATTTTCCCGTGCAAATCATTCACACCAAGGAACTGGCCAGAAATGGATGGAAGTGGTTCTGCATTTATTTCCTTAATTCTTCCTGTATTATAAGAGATTGGACCACTAAAGCTTCTTACAAATTCTACCGTTGCTTCTAAATCTTCTCCACCTTGAATTGGATTCTCCCCAAGCTTTTGAAGAAGATATTGGTCTGATGTGTGATCAGCCATATAATTATTTACTGTAACAGTATAGTTTCCATTCGGATCTATTTTTTCCCCATTAGGCAAGAATATATCTACTACTTGTCCATATTTTCCTGCTTTACTATCCCAAGTATACGAAAATCCACCAATACTAACATCTGGTCCATAGCTACTAAATTGACTATTTAATATTTCTTCTAAATCACTACCACTTATCTCTAACTTTACTAATGTATTATTAAAAGGCTGTACGTTAAATAAATCGTTCCACGTTATTTCCCCGGAAACTATATCATCGCGAATTCCGCCGCCATTCATTAAAGCGAAATCACTATCCATTGCAGCTTTCATACCGTCAGCAATTAGATTTCCTACAGGGTTATCTCCTTCTGCTTCTTTTGTCGCATACCCACCTACCATATCAGTCGTAGCTTCGCCAATGACTTCATTTAGCTTTTCGCCAACTAATTCTTGGTATTTTGCTAAAATAGTAGACACTTCAGGATCTGGAGTAACTCCAGTTTGAACTACATCCACGATTTCAGCTGATTTTTTCACAATGTCGCCTGTCTCCGGGTCAATTTCTAAATCAACATCTGCAAAAGCTTTTCCATATTCTCCAGCTTGAATAATTAATTTATTATCCACAACAGCATTAACTTTTACATGATTATGAGCCGCAAATATGACGTCTACAGCATCATCTACTTCTGTTGCAATTTTGGCAATATCACCAGTTGCGCTTTCACCAGCTTGATTTCCGGGAACATGTGCTAGAACAATAATCGCTTCTACACCTTGGGCTTGCAATTCTGGCACATACTTATTAATAGCATCTGCTTCATCAGTAAAGCGAATATTTTCATTTCCTTTTGCAATAATCATATCTGGCGTTTCTGTTGTGGCGACACCAATAAACCCAACCTTGACTCCCTCTACTTCTTTAATAGCATATGGATCAAGTACTAGATTGCCAGTATCCTTGTATTCAACATTTGCTGCTACCATTGGAAAATCAATTCCATCATACCCTTTTGTTCCATTTACATGATCCCCACCGTTGATTAAGCGGAGCATCTCGTCTACTCCTTCATCGAACTCATGGTTACCAACTGTTCCTACGTCAAAGCCGATTGATTCCATCATCTCCACAGTAGGCTCATCTTGAAGCAATGCAGAAAGCGGGGAGCTCCCTCCTACCATATCACCAGCGTGTACAATTAGTGTATTAGGATTTGTAGCTTCCCTTTCTTTTAAGTACTGTGCTAAATAATCCATTCTACCAATTATATTTTCTTTCTTTTCATCTTCATATTCTTCTGTCACTTTTCCATGAAGGTCATTTACACTTAGAAGCTGAAGTTTAATTGTATCCTTCTCTTCACCACCATTTAATGCTGTATACCCATTGTTCTCTGCTTCCTTGGCACTAGCAAAGAAAATGCGATTTTCCACTGGTACTTCCTGAAAATCTTCTGGTAACACATATTTCTTTGTTTCAGAATTTCCTACATATCGCAATAACCCTTTTCCTTGTTCTCTAGCTCTAAATTCAAAAGGCTGTTCCATTAAAGGATTGTCTTTATCCCAAATCCCTTTATGATTATCCATTGCATCTTTCACTGCGGACTGGAACATATCATAATCTGCTTCATCAGCAACTGGCCAAATAAAATATGTCGATGCATATCCTTGTTTCACCATTTCAAGATTGGTATTTAATTGATCGCTCTTACGAATAATTTGTGCCAGTAGACGGCCATAATCATCTGTTGCCTCTTCCCCTACTTTTACAATTACTTCATCACCAGGCTCTAAAAGCGTATTTAAATACTCTTTTGCTTTATTTCCATGTTCTAATTGGTTTTCATCTGCTTCATTCTGAGGAGTATGATAGGTTTCTGGTGTATCGATATTCACATAGCGAACTTTCGTTGTCCCTAATACTGGAGTTTGTAAATGGATTGTATCTCCGTCTACCACACTGCTAACAGTGCTTTCATATTCTCCTTTAGCAGAAGGAGAAGGTGGTTGTTCTGCCAATAACTGAACATCACTGGCTTTTCTAGGAAAAATTTGATAGGTATTATATTGACTAAGAATTCCTGTGAATTCATACCATTTTCCTGTTTGTATAGACGAAATCGCCTCAGTTTCTTCCATTACTCGAATTGTCGTTCCATTAAAGCTTTCATCTAACACCGTCACATTATATCCGCCACCTGCAGCAGTTTCAGGAACTGTTTGCACATAGCCTTTTACTTTTACTAACTGTCCTTCTTTTAATTCTGCTACACTATCATTATTTAAATCTGCTAGATTCATAGTAACTGGTACAGGTAATTCATTGTTTTCAGAAATCACCTCAATTCCATCTTCTGCTGGGACAATTTCCAATAACTTATTATATTCTGTTATTTTCCCGGTTACTTTTACTTTCTGACCTTCTGTTAATGCAGGAAAAGAACTTGCATCCTGAGAAAAAATATTAATGCCGGCTTCCTCATCTTGAATATAAGTGGATAACTTTCCTCCGCCGATGCTCGAATTATCAGCAGTGACAATCCCTTCAATTGTTACATTTTGTCCAACCATTGCTCGTGCTTCTTTGATAGATTGGGGCTCAGTTGGATCGGTTGTTGACTCTTCATTTCCATATAACTCTTCTCCAAACAGATGATTACCTAAATGAGAGAAATCATCTTGGTTATACGTATCCCATTCTTCTGATGGATCGAATGGATTCTTTCCTTTATTTCCAGATGAGATATTATTTTTTCTTACAAGGGTATGATCCTTTGTTTGGCCATCGCCCCATTCTTGTTGTTCGCCAACTATCCCAAATACATCAATGATTTCTTCATTATGTTTTAAAACTATGGCGTCATCCCCATTAAAGTTTGCAACCCCACTCACCATATTCGCTTTTTCCTTAATGGCTTCATTAGCAGATGAATGAGCAATAATAAATAATTCACCATGTTTTAGATTACCTTCTAAACGAAGCGTAGACGTAGTAGTTGTTTTACCATTTGAATACAGTTCAACTGAATAAGACGATAAATCTACATACTTTCCAGTTCCATTAAACAATTCTATCGCCTTGTTATTGGAACTGCCTTCTATGTACTCAGAAATAAATAAGTCTGTTGCCGTTAAGTTTTCTGATGCTGCTCTTACCGTAAATGTACTAAATAAATTCGAAAAAACTAATAAGAAAATTAAAAATATTGAAAATAATCTTTTGCTACTATTTCCCTTCAATCTTTTTCCTCCTCCACCTATTAATCGTAATCTCTTCTACTCCATTTATTGCGAAAAACTCTTTAATAGAATTAATTACTATATAAAGATAACTTAATATTGTAAAAACTACACTAGCAATTTGTAAATTTATTAATAGAAATGGAATATTTCGTTATTTGTACCTATTTTCTCAATAAATTCACCTATGAAGTTTTACCTATTTTTGTTAATTTTCAATTTAACTTAACCTATAGCTTTTTTCGAAAAAATAGACCACATGAGAATTCACCCATGTGGTCATAAACTTTCTTATTTAACGATTGCTATCGCCTCTGCAATATTGGCAGCATGATCGCCTACTCGTTCTAGATTACTGATAATATCGACAAAAACAATTCCGGCATCGCCACTACATTTTCGTTCATTTAAACGGCTTATATGCTTTTTACGATATTGTTTTTCCATTTTATCAATTTCTTCTTCGTTTGTAATAGCTTTTTTAGCAAGCTCCACATCTTTTGCAAAAAAGCTATTATAGGAAGTTTTTAATGTTTCCACTGTAAAGCGATACATATTTTCTAATTCATTTTTCGCATCTATTGAAAATTCTACTTTTTTATTGATTTTATAATCCACAAGTTCGACGATGTTTTCCATATGATCCCCAATTCTTTCAATATCTCTGATTGAGTCAACCAAAATAGAAAACTCTTCACTTTCATGTGGTGTTAAGGCTTTGGATGAAAGCTCGACTAAATAGCTTGTAATTTCCTTATCTAAATTATTAATCCCTTGCTCGTATTGCAACGCTTTTTCTTTATACTTCTTTTCTCCTGTTTGTAAATACTTGAATGCTTCTTCTAAGCCTTTAATAGAGAAATCCTTCATTCGTTCTAATTCTTCCTTTGCTTGCCCTAAAGCGATAGAAGGAGAATGTTCAATAAAGGTTGTGTTTAAATGCTGCGGTTTTGTAATAATACCTCCATCTTCTCCTGGAATTAACTTTGTCACAATCCATGCCAAGGCAAAGATGAACGGGAATTGAATAATTGTATTCGATACATTGAATATCCCATGTGCAAATGCAATGGTCATCGGTTCATTTAAACCTAAAACTCCTTGCAAATACGTAATAAAATGAGTAAATGGCGCTAAAATAATTACAAAAATCACTGTTCCAATAATGTTAAAGAGTACGTGAACCATTGCCGCTCTTCTTGCAGCTATCGACGCACCAATGGAAGCTAGAATCGCAGTAATCGTTGTTCCTATATTGTCACCAAATAAAACTGGCAAAGAAGCCTTCAAAGAAATAGCATCTGTAGCAAATAACTCTTGTAAAATTCCAATTGTAGCACTTGAACTTTGAACGATTAATGTCAAGACTGTTCCGACTACAACTCCAAGAATCGGATTATTACTCATATTAACAGTTAACTCATGAAAAGCTTCTAATGAACGTAGCGGCTTCATACCAGAACTCATTAGTTCTAGTCCATAAAACAATGCTCCAAATCCAAATACAACTTGACCGAATGAAGTGATTTTTGGATTTTTAAAGAAGAATAATAGGACAGCACCAGCTGCAATAATCGGTAAAGCATATGCTCCTATATCAATCCCAATGATAAAGGCAGTAACCGTTGTTCCTATATTTGCCCCCATAATAACGCCAATCGCTTGGCGCAAGGTCATAAATCCAGCACTTACTAACCCTACTGTTATGGCAGTAGTTCCTGAACTGGATTGGATTAACACTGTTACAAAAATTCCGGCTAATACGCCCATAAATGGATTTGTCGTAAACCGATCCAAGATTTCCTGAAGACGGTCTCCTGCAGCATTCTGCAAACCATCTCCCATATATTTAATACCAAAAAGAAATACCCCTAATCCTCCAAGAAACTGGAAGATCATTTCTTGATAACTCAACTTTCGCACCAAAAAAATAAGTGCAAATCGTTAGTTGTATTGCGTCTATGGTCTATTAAATATGTTGCTTGACAGTGTTTAATAAAATGAAATAACACCTCATTCTTTGGTATAGTGTAATTGTAGAGAAAACACTACCATACAGAAGAGGTGCTCCCTATATGATAGACCAAAATAGCCAAAACAATCAACTACCAAAAGAACTTAATTCGGTTTTTTCTGAGCTTGAAATGAATAAACACCTGCGCCAAGCAGGAATTAAAAAATCCTTCGGTTTCAGCTGTTCCTACTTATTTCAGCTTGTTTTCTGTTTGATTTTCCAGCACAAAAATTGGTTTTCACTTCTTGATTCAAAGAAAGCCGATCAGTTTCCAGCCAAAGATGCCGTCTATCGCTTTTTAAACCAATCAACTTTTAATTGGCGCCGTTTCTTACTACTGTTGAGCATTTTTACTATTCAAAAGGTGACTCGCCTTACGAATAAAGAGCGTCCAAAAGTACTGATTATCGATGATTCTGCGTATGACCGAAATCGTAGTAAAAAGGTAGAGCTTCTCGCTCGTTGTTTTGATCATGCTTCCCTGAAAATGCGTTTCTTTAAGGGGTTTCGTATGCTCACTTTGGGCTGGTCAGATGGCTATACATTTATGCCAATTGACTTTTCTTTAGTCAGTTCAAAAAAGTCTCAAATCAATGGTATCTCTGAAAAAATTGATAAACGTACTTGTGGATACAAGCGTCGAGAAAATGCATTACAAACTGAGCCTGAACAAGTTCCTGACATGATTAAACGTGCATTAGCCAATGGGATAGATGCAAGTTATGTCCTTATGGATTCTTGGTTTACATTGCCACCACTTGTAAAGTCTATTGTGGATCAAGGATTAGACGTAATTGGTATGGTCAAAGAAACAAAACAACGTTATAACGTAAACGGGGAGATGGTTTCTTTAAAGCAACTATACCGCCTAGCTGGACCCATTCAATCCAAGAAAGGAATTCTTCGTTCCATCCATACGATCATGGCTAATGGAACACCAATTAAAGTGGTATTCATTCAAAACAGAAATAAGAAAAGCGACTGGCTTGCCATCCTCAGCACAGACTGCACTCTTTCAGAACAGGAGATCGTCCGAATCTATGGAATGCGCTGGGATATCGAGGTATTCTTTAAGGCGGCCAAATCTCTTTTGAAACTTGAAAAAGAATTCCAAAGCCGTTCATATGACGCGCTTATTTGCCATACAACGATTGTGTTTTCTCGTTTTATCGTTCTGTCGTGGCAGAATCGCTGTAATACCGATCAACGCACAATAGGTGGTCTGTTTTACGAATTATGCGATGAAGTAAATGAACTTGATTGGGCTGTCGCATTACAGCAATTGATCGAGCTTCTTCAAGATGCACTTAAACAAACGAATAAGAAAATCAAAAAAATAATTCAAAGTCAACTTGAACAGTGGATCGCTGGCCTTCCTAATTATATCAAGGCTTATTTGCCGATATCACTCTGCGAAAGTTGAG
>NZ_JVDT01000219.1 GCF_001076885.1 Bacillus sp. 522_BSPC | reverse complement strand
GTAACTACCGATTCACCAGGTAATTCACTTTTTCAGTGGCCACGAGTAGAAGAGTTGTGTTTTCAAGAGATGAGGGAGTGAGAAATTTGATATCAATTCGAAGAAGTTTCTTTGCTTATTTAGATGAAATGTCATTAATAACTGTTCTACTTCCCTATTCCTATTATAACGGGGAATCTACTGCGTTTAGATTAAAAGGAGATAGCCATCCTATTAATCTTGTGATTGAGTCGAAGGAAAAAATGCAGCATTTTGTAAAGTACAAATGTCACTTAAACGAAAACATTCAAATCGGCCAAAAATATGAGGTAGAGGATGCAAATAAGGGAGTAACAGATTTACAAATAGGTGCAGTCATTAGAACAGCTTCATTTGATGAAGAATTTTATTATGATGGTCCTCTAGGTGTAGACTATTCATCCGAGAAAAGTATCTTTTATCTATGGGCACCTACTGCACAACAAGTGAAATTGGTACTTAAATCCTCTGATCCAGCTATTGAGGAACGAAGGATTTTGGAGATGGAAAGACAGGAAAAAGGGGTTTGGAAAACAATCTATCTTGAAGATCTAGAAGGATGGTACTACAGCTATTTAGTACTTATAAATTTAGAGTGGAAAGAAGCAATAGACCCATACGCTGTAGCGGTTTCTGTAAATGGAGAAACAGGGGTAATTGTAGATTTAAATAAAACAAAAAGACAAAAGCCGGTTTTACCAGCACTCGAGCATGCGGTAGATAGTGTGATATATGAAACTCATATTAGAGATTTAACGATTCATCCTGATAGTGGAATTCGGCAAAAAGGAAAATATTTAGGTGTAACAGAATTAAATACAAAAACGAAAAAAAACGAGCTATCAGGTCTTTCCTATATAAAAGATTTAGGGATAACACATATAGAGTTTCTCCCTGTTCATGACTTTGAAGAAGTTGATGAGCTAGAGGTGCTAAAAAAATATAATTGGGGATATAATCCTTCCCATTATAACGTGCCAGAGGGCAGTTATTCGACAAATCCTATTGATCCATATGTAAGAATTAACGAACTTAAAGAAATGATTCATGCTGTACAAGAGCAAGGTATCCGTGTCATATTGGATGTTGTATATAATCATGTCTATAAAAAAGAAGATTCTTCTTTTGAAAAAATTGTTCCAGGCTATTTCTTCCGCTATGATAAGTATGGAATGCCATCAAATGGTACAGGAGTAGGGAATGACATAGCTTCAGAAAGATCGATGGTGAGACGATTCATTGTTGATTCTGTCCGTTTTTGGATAAAAGAATATCAAATTGATGGATTGCGCTTTGATTTAATGGGAATTCTTGATTGCCAAACAATGAATGAAGTTCGTTCCGTGTGTAATAGTTTCGATAAGAGCATTTTAATTATTGGGGAAGGTTGGGATTTAGCAACCCCTTTAAACAAAGATAAGAAGGCTATTATTGCTAATCAGCATTTGCTTCCTAGGATCGGTCAGTTTAATGATCAATTTAGAGATAAATTAAAAGGGAGTACCTTTCAGTTATATGATCGAGGTTATGCGCTTGGAAATAAGCTTTATAAAGACGATATTCCTGAACTATTAGCTGGGAGTGTCGGTGTCTATAAGGAAAATGGAATGTTTATTGAACCAGGTCAATCTGTAAATTATGTGGAGTCTCATGATAATCATACGCTATGGGATAAAATTGAAATATGTTTTTCAAATGAATCAGAAGAGTGGAAGCAAAAGAAACAACGACTTGCAACGTCTCTTGTCCTTCTTAGCCAGGGAATCCCTTTTATTCATTCGGGTCAGGAATTTTTCCGCACGAAAAATGGTGTAGAAAATAGTTATCAATCGCCAGATGAAATTAATCAGTTAGACTGGGATAGAAAAGATCAATTTATAGGCAATGTGGAATATATAAAAGGATTAATTTCCCTAAGAAGAAATAACAGAGCGTTCCGATTACCATCAGTGGAAGCTATTCAAAAGCACCTTATCATTAATCAGCAATCGAATGACGTAATACAATATATTTTACATGATCTAAAAGAAATGGGAGAATGGGAATCGATTATCGTATTTATAAATGTGAATGATTCTCCTGAAGAAGGATTTTGTAAAGAAGAATGTTGGAATATTTTAGTTGAAGGCGATACAGTTTATCAGCGGGATTATCCAACCATTCACAGAGATCGGATAATGGTTAAGCCAGTAAGCATAACAATAATTGCCAAGTAATAGGAAACGATAGTAACATTCGAAAGATTTCCGTGATATTTAGCAGGAATGTGTCCTAATGATGGAACCGGAAAATTTTTTTGACAGGAAATCATTATTTTAACGAGAGATTCACTTGACTAAAAAAAGAAATAAGAGATAATATTTAAATGAGAAACTTTCTATAAGAAAAAGTATTTAGGTAAAATTTAATATAAAATGATTGGAAATCTTGGATACATAGTATAATGGTATGGATACTATGTCCTTTTCTTTTTTACAGTTAAGAAAGTATTAGTTTTCTAAAAGTTAATTTGGTGTCTAGCTAAAGCGCCTACTGTCTAGCAAACTTTAGGTCATTTCTTTTGCGTTAGATAACACGAAAAATGCGTGTATCCTTTCTCGAAAGAACAGGTCCTTTCCGGTTATAAGGCGGTGTACAAGGCGCTTGCGCTTTTCTTATATCATTAAACTTTAGGCAAATTTGTGCTAATTAAAGAATGATTGCAGTACGATGAGTATAAGTTTACTATAAATGGATGAATAGCTGATAACCATTTTTGTTTGTTCTTCCTACCAAATTAGGACAAAAAAGACTCAAACAGGAATTTCTCATCTTTTTTTTGGAGCATAATATATAGTAGGTGAACAATTTTGGAACATTTATTAGGGCAAGATTGGGAAATAACCCCTGCAGGTGGAGAAACAGGCGAAGCCTTTTTTGCACAAAATAATGGGCAGAAGCTTTTTTTAAAACGGAATTCTTCTCCGTTTTTAGCTGTGCTGTCAGCAGAAGGAATTGTCCCAAAACTTGTTTGGACAAAAAGATTTGAAAACGGAGATGTTTTTACTGCACAGCAATGGCTCATAGGGAGAGAATTTGGTCATTCGGATATGACGGATGAAAGAGTGACAATGTTGCTTAAAAAAATTCATACCTCGAAGCCTTTATTAGAGATGCTAAAAAGACTAGGTAAGACATCTTTTCATCCTGAGATGATATTGTCAGTCATAAAAGCAGAAATAGACGATGAGCTAAAAGAAAACGAGGATATTACTCGTTATATCCAATTCTTAGAAGATAATCTTCCGTTTATAAAAACAACAGAACATGTGGTATGCCATTGTGATGTTAATCATAACAACTGGCTGCTTTCTGAAGACAACCAGTTGTATCTCATTGATTGGGATGGAGCGATGATAGCAGACCCAGCCATTGATTTAGGAATGCTGCTTTATTGGTATATTCCAAAGGAAAATTGGAAAAATTGGTTACACACTTATGGTTATGAACTCACAGATAATTTATCTTTAAGAATGAAATGGTATGTTATTGCTCAAACCATTAACTCCATCCGCTGGTACAAGAAAAAAGGTCGTTTTAGTGAAATGGAAAGATGGATGAAGTTTTTACATGATATTGAATAACACCCATTTCAAAGTATTTCTGATAAATTATGATAAATTGTTAATGCCATCTACCCACTGAGACAATTGATTTTGATGTGAATGGATATGTGTGTCTAAATTTGAGGCAGTAACACCTTGTTCGCTGTAACGGTGAACTTCCTCCAAAATTGGAAGGATATTCTGATCGATTTGCTCATTGGATCTTAAGGATGTAATCAATCTTTCTATTTGCTCACATTCTGCAACAGATCCACAGCAGTCTGTTTGTTGATTACTGAGAATATCGGCTAGTAATGCTAGTTGATGCTCATGATTTATAGGCATACATAGAACACCCTTTCTATAGGTTCTAGTATGAAAAGAATAATACATTCTTTTCAAATACCAGTTAAGGAATTCACTTATAGGTTGTGAATTCTTTTTTTCTTTATACAATTGTTCCTAATGTAAATTTATCCTTATATAAATTCAAGTTGCCAATAAAAGAGTATTGCATCCATGTATAATGCATGATATTGTTTGAAACGATAGTTATTAATAAGGAGTGTCCACATGCGATTAAGACATAAACCATGGGCGAAAGATAAATTAAGTGCATATCCACAATATATTATCCAAAACCCTGTAGATTGGAAAGGAAAATGGGATCAAGCTTTTAGTCAAAAGGGTCCTATTCATATTGAAATTGGTACAGGTAAAGGTCGATTTATTACAGAAATGGCAAAAGCGAATCCTTCGATTAATTACATCGGCGTAGAACTTCAGGAAAGCGTCATTGTTTCTGCATTAGATCGCTTAATAGAGGCAGAGATTCCTAACTTGAAGTTAATGAATATAAATGCAGAAAAACTAAAGGAATATTTTGAAAAGGGAGAAATTGCAAGAGTTTATCTAAATTTCTCCGATCCTTGGCCAAAGACCAGACATGAAAAACGAAGACTTACTTATAAAACGTTCCTTGATTCGTATCAGTCTGTGCTTGTAAATCAAGGAGAAGTACACTTTAAAACAGATAATCAAGGTTTATTTGAATATTCTTTAAAGAGCTTTTCTGAATATGGCATGCTTTTAAAATATGTGAGTCTTGATTTGCATAATAGTGATTATGAAGGCAATATCATGACAGAGTATGAGGAAAAATTCTCAAATAGAGGAAATAGAATTTATCGTTGCGAAGTACAATTCAGATAATGTAAAAGAGCTGGGATATAAGTATTCCAACTATATAATAACCCGAACTATTTCACGTAGATGTTAAAAAACATGCGTATAATTGTTGTTCGGGTTATTATATAGGTCTCAGGTTAATTGATTCACATCAAGAATAGTTCCAGTCTCACAATCGGAAACAAATTCAAAAACCTCTTGTTTTTCACCATTCATTCGAGTAATACCACCTCTATAGACTGTGAGTGAAGATTCAGGAGTATGAAGTGTTTCTTTTTCCATATTGATCCACGATCCGTTAATCGGCCCCTTTTTTTTAAAGGCTGCTTTTGCTATATGTAAAACTTCATTACTTGATAGGTTATTGTTCTTTGTAATGGTTTTCTTCGCAAGATAACTTGCAGCCACTCCAACAACAACCCCTCCTAAACATTGTTTCCAATTCATAAACTTAGCTCCTTACGTTTTTTTTATTCAAAACAAGAATGTTTATCAAAAAGAAAGCCATCCTTTTAAACAGATAATGTTATTATATCTAATTTATATGCTAGAAGAAATGATAAGGTAATATTCTTCTTGCGAAGGTTGGTTTAATGAAATGGATTAATTGGCAGTAGTTAAAGGAAAGTAGTGGTATGTGTTTAAATATTTCGGTACAATAAATATATTATCCCCTTCTTAACGGACAGAAACTTCACCTGAAGCTTTAAGAGAAAAGCAAGGAAGCAAGGTGGGAGATCAACTATTCGTAAAGGTCTAAGATTGGTTCAACTAATCTTTAGTGGAGAGGAAGGGACCCTTACTGATGGAAGTTTCACTTTATCAAATACATAGTAATTAAAGGAGCTTTGCTATAATGGAACAACAAACTTTGGATATGTTTAGAACTTTAACAGAACTTCCTGGTGTAGCTGGGAATGAACATCAAGTTCGAAATTTTATGAAAGAACAATTAAGTCTTTATACAAATGAGATAGTGCAAGATAATCTTGGCAGTATATTTGGTGTAAAAAGAGGGCAAGAGGATGGCCCGACTGTAATGGTTGCTGGTCATATGGATGAAGTTGGATTTATGGTAACATCCATCACAGATAATGGAATGATTCGTTTTCAGCCAATAGGTGGATGGTGGAGTCAAGTGCTTCTAGCACAAAGAGTACAGATAATTACGAATAATGGTCCTGTAATAGGGGTTATTGGTTCTATTCCTCCACATCTATTGGATGAAGCATTAAGAAGTAAACCAATGGATATAAAAAATATGCTTATTGATATTGGTGCTGATGATAAAGAAGATGCCTTGAAAATTGGAATTAAACCAGGTCAGATGATTGTTCCAATTTGCCCATTTACTCCTCTTGCGAATGAAAAGAAAATTATGGCCAAAGCGTGGGATAATCGTTATGGCTGTGGGTTAGCAATTGAATTGTTGAAAAACCTTCAAGGAGAAGAGATACCAAATATCTTATATTCTGGTGCTACCGTACAAGAAGAAGTAGGTCTTAGAGGGGCTAGAACAGCAGCTAATATGATTAAGCCCGATGTATTCTATGCTTTAGATGCAAGTCCTGCAAATGATGCCTCAGGGGATAAAAATCAATTTGGCCAGCTTGGTAAAGGTGCCTTACTCCGTATTTATGATCGTACAATGGTTATGCATAAAGGAATGAGAGAATTTATTTTAGATACTGCTGAGTCTAATAAAATTGCCTATCAGTATTTTATTTCACCTGGTGGAACAGATGCGGGACAAGTTCATATTTCTAATGACGGGGTTCCAAGTGCTGTTATTGGAATATGTTCTCGATATATTCATACAAGTGCTTCTATTATTCATATCGATGATTATGCAGCTGCAAAGGAATTGCTTACTAAATTAGTAAAAACAACAGATAATACCACAATTGAAACACTGCGTGCTAATCAATAAATATAGTCAGATTTAGCGTAGATTTGCATTGTTTTGAACAAAGAAGAATTTTCTTCATAAAAGGTGTCTCAACTATAATTAGCTGAGATACCTTTTTCTGTAGAAATTTTGTTAGGAGAGAATAATCATGAAAGTTTGTATCGGTACAAATAATATGGCTAAAGTGAATGCCGTCAAAAATTGTCTAGGAAATGACAAACATATGGAATATGCTATGTTCAATGTTAGCTCTGGAGTCAGTGATCAACCATTTTCAGATGAAGAAACTATTAAAGGTGCAATTAATCGAGCCAAAGCTGCTTTACTAGAGGGAGAAGGGGAGATAGGGATTGGATTGGAAGGAGGAGTACATCACACAAATGATATCCTCTTTTTGAATAATTGGGGTGCATTAGTATTAAAGGATGGAACAACCTTTATCGCAAGTGGAGCAAGAATACCGTTACCGAAAGAAATTGAGACGGAGTTAGTTGCAGGGAAAGAATTAGGACCAGTTATGGATGAATATGCCCAAAAAGAAAATGTGCGCCATAACGAAGGTGCTATCGGGATATTTACAAGTGGGAGAATAAATAGAACCTCGATGTTTAAACATGTTGTCGAATTACTCATTGGACAAATGGAATTTCACCAAATAAATAAATAAAGCATAACTCTCATCCGACTTTTTCATAATAGAGGAGATGGCTTAAGTACACCATCTTCTCTATTATCTATATATAAGAGTTATTTTATTTAAAGCTGCTTTTCATCAGGAGGAGATAGCGTGAATTGATTTACTTCACTATGCAGATCTAAGGCGATTTGCTGAAGAAGAGAAGCGGAATCATTTACTTTAATAACAGCCTCTAATTGAACTTCACTAGAAGCAGAAACCTCCTGTGTGGAAGCAGCTGCATTTTGAGAAACATTGTATACCTCAAGAACATCCCCCTTTAAGGACTGATTTGCTTCCTTAATTTTCGTTACTGCTTTGTTGATTGTACCCACTTTTACATTGATATTGGCAATGGATTTCACTATATTTTCAAAAACTAATTTTGTCGTATAAACTGATTTTTCTTGATAACTCCTGTATTCGTTTAACTGTTCAGCATTTTCCTTCAGCTGATTCATTTCCTCTGTCATTTCAGAAACTAAGCAGTGGATGTCTTCTGCTTCCTTTTTTGATTTTTCTGCTAGATGACGAACTTCTGTTGCGACAACCGTAAATCCTTTTCCACTTTCTCCTGCTCTGGCAGCTTCAATAGCAGCATTTAAGGCAAGGAGATTTGTACTGTCTGCAATGGTTTGAATGGTATCAACAATCGAAGCGATTTTTTCCGAATAATAGGTAGCATGTACCACTTTTTTTGTTAGCATTTGTGTTAAGTGAAGAAAATGTGTAGATATATTTTCTAATTCCTTCACTGTTTGCAAGCCTATTTTACTTTCTTCGCTAGCTAAATGAACCTCTTTTGTAACCTGTTTATCAAGTGTCACTGCTTGCTCAATCGCTTCTTCCACATCTTTTATATTATGAAGACTGTTAAATAGACGATTAGACTGTTCTGAAGCTCCTAAAGCAATTTGCTGGATGCTTTGGTCCACTTCATTTGCTTGTGCAGTTGTCTCTTTTGAAATAGTACTTAACTCTTGGGACGAAGCATGTAATTGATCCCCTGAAGTAGAGATAAAGAGTAAACTATTTTGGACTTTTTCTGCCATCTGATTAAAAGCAGTTGCAAGAATACTCATTTCATCTTTAGTTGTTATAGGAACACGATAATAAAAATTTCCCTCACTAATTTTTTTTGCAGCGGAGATAAGTAATTGAATCGATTTATTAATCATTTTTAAAAGAAATAATCCAATGACAAATAGGAGTAAAATGATGAGAATACTGACAGAAAGGATGATGGCAGTATACATTCTATTTTTTTGAAGCAATTCTGTATTTAATCTGTTTTGTTCACTAGATAGGGCGTTTTCAAGTTCTTGAATGTTGGTTTGGATGGATTGAGATTGTGAATCAAAGGCTGTGATAAAATCAGTACTTCCTTCATAAGAACGGTTGATTTCTTTCAAAGCATCAAAATAATTATTGAAACTAGTTGTAATCGCCTGCTTTTGCTCAGCTGAAAGAGCGGTGTTATTATCTAATCTATCTGCATAGCCGGATGAAATCTCGAGGAAATTTTCATAAAATATCTTATTTTGTGTAGTAATATAATGTTCTTCATTAGTATGTAATTCCTCGAGTTCAGAAATAAGAATGCTATCGTTTGTATACTGTATAATCGATTGCAGTTCTTTAACAGAACTTTGAACGTTCCCCTTTAGTCCTTCATATGGTTCGTAACCAATCGTTTCATATTGGTTAGACAATGTATCAAATCCATCTAAATAATTATTCCCATCTGCAGCTATTTGTTTAAATTTTTGTTGTAGTTCTTTTGAAAGATTTTTATCTTCACTGTATTGCTCAGCTAGGTGGACTAATTTTGTCCCCTCAGCTTTTACACTTTCTGCTAATGCGTAGCTTGGTAATTGGAGATATTCCCCTTCGATATTTCGTGTCTCATAAATAATCGCTTTAATCTCTTTTCCATCCCCAATAGTAGATAATAGATGTAGTTCTTGTTGTTTACTTTCTGTTTGAGCATTATTAAGAACGAATATTGCGCCTAAAATAGAAATAAATCCACAAATTGCTAATCCTAAAATAAAATATAATTTCGATTTTATTGTTTTCATTCCATCACCTCTTTTTGAAAATTCTTAAAAAACTGAATATTATATAATTATAGATGGGAATGAAAAATAGGACAATAGTCATTTAAAGAATTTTATGAAATAGTTAAAATGACATGAAAAAAGAGAGGGGATTGGTTGATAAAATCCAATCAATAGGAAAGCATATTAGTAGTTAGGAAAAGGGAATTCTGATACTATTTAAAGAAAGTGGCATGAATTATTTAAGGGGGCTTTACAATGAAAGATTTACAATCAGTAGAAGAATTTACAGAGCTTAAAAATAGTCCGGAAAAACATATTTTTCTTTTTTCAGCACAATGGTGTGGAGACTGTCGATTTATTGAACCATTTATGCCAGAAGTAGAAGCTAAATATGATAACTATACATTTGTACATGTGGATCGAGATAAATTTATTGATACATGCATCGAATTAGACGTATTTGGCATTCCAAGCTTTATTGCTTTTGAAGGCGGAAAAGAACTAGGCAGATTTGTAAGCAAGGATCGAAAAACACAAGAAGAAATTGAAAAATTTATTGAGTCTTTATAAAGGAATGGTGCGTATTTATTACGTGCATAAGTGAGAAGCAGTTTAAGAAGATTTGTTTACGTTAAAAGGTTGTCTCCCATAAAAAATATAGCGTAGGAATAACATAGTTTCCTGCTATATTTTTCTATTTGAGATAACCTTTTTCCATTGATTTGAATAAAATTCATTATCAAAACGATGAATATAAGATGGGATAGAGTATAATAAAAAAAATGACACCTAATAGGACGGAAGTGAAGCAAGAATGAAAATGACCAGTAAAAAAATGAAGGACATGCTTAAACAACGAATTAATAACGAGGATCGGACATTTACTTTTGATAGTAAAAAAGATCTGGTACGCATAGAAAGCAAGCAGACAGGCAAGGGCGTTACGGTCTCTTTACCTGAAATAATTGCAAAATGGGAAACACAAAAAGAGAAAGCAGTAGATGAGATTGTTTATTATATTGAGCATGGATTAGGAGCAATTGAAAAAGATAGCAAAATAGATGGGAAAGAGAAAAAAATCTTTCCAGTTATACGTTCTACTTCTTTTCCACAGCAATCGAATGAAGAGATTCCATTTATAACAGATGAGCATACAGCAGAAACAAGAATATACTATGCCTTAGATATGGGAAACACGTATCGTCTCATCGACGAGAAATTAATGGAAAAGGAAAAGTGGACAAAGACAGCTATTAAAGAGATGGCTCTCTTTAACGTAAGGTCGCTACCAACTAGTGTAAAGACAGACAGTGTTGCAGAAAATATCTTTTATTTTATAAATAGTAATGATGGCTACGATGCAAGTAGGATATTAAATGATGCATTTTTAAAAGAAATGGATGAACAGATGGAAGGAACAATGACTGTTGCTGTGCCACATCAGGATGTCCTTATAATTGGAGATATTCGAAATGAAACAGGGTATGATATACTTGCCCAAATGACGATGAGCTTTTTTGCAAGTGGCAGAGTTCCAATTACTGCATTATCTTTTCTCTATGAAAATGGAGAATTAGAGCCAGTGTTTATATTAGGGAAAAATAAAAAGCGCGAAAAATAATCGTATGAATGTAATCAAATCGATGCATAAATTACTTTTGAATGACATCTAATTGAAATGTTTTTATATTAAAATAACATGCATGTAGGTTGAAAGATACCATGGAGAAGAGGAACACCATTTCCTTTGATGAAAACGGGGAAATTACCCCGTTTTACTTAATTAAAAAGAGAAACTTGATGAAAGGGCAATTAGGAATCAAAAAACTTTCAAATCGTTTCTCTTTTTTTGTAGATGACTCTCATTATACGAATCGATGTTTAATTTTTTGTTTAGTCTCTTCCTGAATAGGGAAAGGAAGAGATGTTAAAAAATAGTGCTCGAAATTCTGAACATAACTGTTAAAATAGTAATGAGATTTGAAAGAAAGAGTGATTAAGTGTGAATTGGTTCAAGAAAGTATTTAAACAGTTTGTTAGTGAAGAAGATGAGCTGAACCAAATTGAAGAAACGGTAGAGGTATACGATCAACCAAACAAGGAATCAACAGCATGGAAAAAAGAGATGGATTCCAAAGTTATTTATCAATATCCGAAAGGAAACTTTCGCTTTCCGTTAATTCCAGATGGGGATGAAGACGATAGGAAGGAAATAGAAAGGAAAACTAGAAGAGAGAAAGCAGGACAAACTTTCGCGGATGAAAGACAAGATAGCAATCAACCATTTAATCGTCCATTAAAAGAAGAGCCTAAAAGTAATCCGAGGGAAAATCAAACATCCAATACATATAGTTCTAATCGACCTTTTAAGCCGACAGAAACAATTTCTCCTATATATGGATATAATCGACCGGAACGAAAAGAAACGAGTATTACGATACAACAACCAAGAGTAAAAGAAGAGATTGAATCTCCGGTTGAATCGGCTACTATCCAGACAGAACAAAGGCAGAATGAGGAATTACTTGCATGGAATGAAATAGTGAATGATAAGATAGCTGTAGCTCAAGAACATCCTACATCCACTCAGGAAGTAATCGAGCCAATTAATGAGCAAGAGGAAATACTTTCTCTGTTTACAGAAGAATGGTTAGAGAGTGAGAAAAACTTGCAAAATAAGGATAGTGGGGATAGTTCACTAGAAGCGGAAGAAATAGTGTCACCTGAAATGGATGATGAAGTTATTACACAAACTGAAAGTTTAGTAGAAGAGCAAGAACAAAACGATCAGCCGATTTTGCTGAAAGATTTGGAAATTGGGGAAGAAAAAATTCCTGAGCAAAATAAGGAAGAAATCATTGGAGCAATTGAAGAAGAAGCGCGAGAGACAGAATTACAAGAAAAAGAAAACAAGAAAGCAACCTCTTCTAGAAAAGGTCCATTGCCTTTTAATGTATTGATGCTAAATAAAGATAGACAGTCATTGGCTAATAAAAAAGTCGAAAATAAAGCCTATGAGAAGCCGCTTCAGCAACCGAAGTTGGAAGAAGAAACCACTTCTATGCTAGAGAAGGATATGGAGAACCATCATGATTTACCATATTACGTTTTTCCAGAAGAAAATTTATTACATCCCCCTATTTTGCAAATAGAAAAGGACGGCTGGATTGAAGAGCAGACACTACTTTTAAATAATACATTTACTAACTTTAATGTTCATGCAAAGGTAGTAAATGTAACACAAGGACCCTCTGTGACACGATATGAAGTACAGCCTGAGCCAGGAGTTAAGGTTAGTAAAATTACAAACCTTTCGGATGATCTAAAATTAAGCTTAGCTGCTAAAGATATAAGAATTGAAGCACCAATTCCTGGAAAGCATACGGTAGGAATAGAGGTGCCAAATCAAAGTAGCCGACCTGTGCTAATAAGAGAAATTTTGGAAAGCGATGAATTTAAAAATTCATCTTCTCCTTTAACTGTAGCTATGGGATTAGATATTTCCGGTAAACCAATCGTAACAGATTTACGAAAAATGCCACATGGCTTAATCGCTGGGGCAACTGGTTCTGGGAAAAGCGTATGTATAAATACAATGCTTGTTAGCTTGCTGTATAAGGCAAAGCCAGAAGAATTAAAGCTATTGTTAGTGGATCCTAAAATGGTTGAGTTGGCACCATATAATTATGTGCCTCATTTAGCAAGTCCCGTTATTACAGATGTAAAGGCGGCAACGGCTGCATTAAAATGGGCTGTAGAAGAGATGGAAAGAAGATATGAGTTATTAGCACATGCCGGGGTTAGAGACATTACTAAGTTTAATCAACTAGCTGATGAACATAAAAGATACAGTGACAAATTGCCTTATTTAGTTATTGTGATTGATGAATTAGCGGATTTAATGATGATGGCACCAGCAGATGTAGAAGAAGCAATTAGCAGAATAGCTCAAAAAGCAAGAGCGTGTGGAATTCACCTTTTGATTGCCACACAGAGACCTTCAGTTGATGTTATTACCGGTTTGATTAAGGCAAATGTGCCGACACGAATCGCTTTCTCTGTCTCCTCTCAAATTGATTCACGAACCGTAATAGATATTAGTGGTGCCGAGAAGCTATTGGGTAAAGGAGATATGCTGTTTTTAGAAAATGGAACATCAAAGCCAGTACGATTGCAAGGTACCTTTGTATCAGATGAAGAAATTGATCAAGTAGTGGCCCACGTTAGAAAAGAAAGAAAACCTGAATATTTATTTGAACAAGAAGAGCTGTTAAAAAAGGTCCAAATGTCTGAAGAAGAAGATGAGCTATTTTATGAAGCATGTGAATTTATTATTGAACAAGGTGGTGCTTCAACATCTAGTCTTCAAAGGAACTTTAAAATTGGCTATAATCGGGCAGCAAGGCTGATTGATATGATGGAAAAGCAAGGGTTTATATCAGAAGCAAGAGGAACGAAGCCTAGAGAAGTATTAATCACAGAAAGTGAATTAATACAATTGCAGGACAGTGAATGAAAAAAGGCTGTTTTCTAAAAAATCGTATTTTATTAATAAAAAAGAATTAGTTGGAAAAATAGAGTAGCGTTATACCTAGACCTAATGAGAGAGTAGCGAGCCACTTTGAGACCCTGCAGAAGCGATTTTAGTGCGAGCCCTGCGGAAAGCGGAGTGTATTTTAGACTTGGGGATAGAGTAACATCTTTACGAAAAAGCTATAAGAAAAGGCATTTGGTTAAAAATGTCATACATTGGAAATGTATTGTTGCGTAGTTTTTCAACTTAAAAGATGATATAATGAATAAATGTGAAATAAAAAAGGAAAAAAAAGTTAATGTTTAGCGAGAACATGAATAAATGCTAAATGAGAAAAAATAAAATAAAATCAAAATTGCATACATATAAATGCAATTAGCAAATTGAATGAGGATATCATATACTGTTAAAAGATATGCGTAGTTGGAGGTTCTTTATATGACTATTTACCACTTCGTAGGTATAAAAGGGTCGGGAATGAGTGCATTAGCACAAATTTTACATGATATGGGTTTCGAAGTACAAGGATCAGATGTGGAGAAAACATTTTTCACTCAGGTTGCTTTAGAACAAGCAGGAATAAAAATTCTTCCTTTTCAACGAGAGAACATTAAACCAGGAATGAATGTGATTGTTGGGAATGCTTTTCCTGATACACATGAAGAAGTAGAAGAAGCAGTGAAGCTAGGACTTCCAGTTATTCGTTACCATCGTTTCCTTGGCGATTTTATGAAGCAATTTACAAGTATAGCCATAACGGGTGCGCATGGTAAAACATCGACGACTGGGTTACTTTCACATGTAATGAAAGGTGCTAAGCCTACTGCGTATTTAATTGGTGACGGAACGGGTAAAGGGGTAGTAGGAGCAGAATATTTTGCTTTTGAAGCTTGTGAATACAGAAGACATTTTCTTTCGTATTTCCCTGATTATGCTGTAATGACTAATATTGATTTTGATCACCCAGATTATTTTGCTAATGTGGATGATGTATTTTCTGCCTTTCAAGAAATGGCATGGCAAGTTAAAAAAGGAATTTTTGCTTGTGGAGATGATGAACATCTGCAAAAAATTCAAGCGAAAGTACCGGTAGTATTTTATGGATTTGGTGACGAAAATGACTTCCAAGCAAGGAATGTGGAGAAAACAACGGAAGGCACAACGTTTGAAGTGTATGTACGTAATACGTATTACAATACATTCTCTATCCCGACATTTGGTGATCATAATATCTTAAATGCTCTATCGGTGATCGCGCTTAGCCATTATGAAGAATTGGACGCAGAAGTCGTGAAAGAACGTTTAATGACATTTGAAGGTGTTAAACGAAGATTTACAGAAAAGACAATCGGTACACAGGTAATTATTGATGACTATGCCCACCATCCTACAGAAATCAAAGCAACGGTGGAAGCAGCACGTCAGAAATATCCTGATCGTGAAGTAGTTGCTGTATTCCAGCCACATACATTTTCGCGTACACAAGCGTTTCTTCAAGAATTTGCAGACAGTTTGAATTTGGCAGATTCTACCTATCTATGTGATATATTTGGTTCTGCCCGTGAAAATCACGGTAAGCTAAGCATAAAAGACTTAGCAGATAAAGTACCGGGAAGCAAAATCATTTCCGAAGAAACGATTTCTTCATTAAGTGAACATAATAACAGTGTCATCTTGTTTATGGGCGCAGGCGATATTCAAAAATATCAAAGTGCTTATGAAAAAACATTAGAATAGACAATAGGACTCTTAGCTTCATATTTAAGAGGGGAAAGAAAGGGATCAGAATGTTAATTCTGATCCCTTTTTTGACAATTTATACGGATATTTTAAAAACCAAATGTTTAGAATTTCAATATCATTACTTTAAATTCTCTGGATTCAATGCTTCTAATTCTGGAATGACAAACTTACCATCTTTTCTGATGAGCACATCGTCAAAGTAGATTTCTCCGCCACCATAATCAGGACGTTGAATATTTACCATATCCCAGTGGATATTGGAGTTATTGCCATTATAGGCGTTATCGTAAGCTTGTCCTGGTGTAAAGTGGAAGCTTCCATCGATTTTCTCATCGAATAAGATATCTTGCATCGGATGTAAAATATATGGGTTTACTCCAATAGCAAATTCACCAATATAACGAGCACCTTCATCTGTATCCAGAACTTTGTTCAATCTTTCTGTATCATTTGAAGTTGCTTCAACAATTTTTCCATCTTCGAACTTTAAGCTTACATTTTCAAAAGTAAAGCCCTGATATGGGGAAGGTGTGTTATATGTTAGTACTCCATTGATTGAATCTCGTACAGGAGCAGTATAGACTTCACCATCTGGGATATTCATTTGTCCAGAACATTTTATTGCAGGAATATCCTTAATAGAGAAGGTTAAGTCTGTGCCAGGACCAGCTAAACGAACTTTATCTGTACGATTCATTAACTCCACAAGGGCATCCATTGCTATATCCATTTTCCCGTAATCTAGATTACATACATCGAAATAGAAATCCTCAAATGCATCTGTGCTCATTCTCGCAAGCTGTGCCATGGATGCACTAGGATAACGTAGGACAACCCATCTAGTTTTTGGCACACGAATTTCTCTATGTACCTTTTTACCAATTGTCGATCCTTCAATCTTCATTCCCTCTGCTGGTACGTCTGCAAGTTCATTAATGTTATCGCCAGCACGAAGCCCAATGTATGCATCCATATTACGCATTACATTTGCTTCAAATTGTGCCATCATTTCATATTGCTCTTCTTGAGCTCCTAAAAGCAAGGAACGATTAATATCATTGTCTTTTAGGGAAACAAATGGGTAACCTCCAACAGCGTATGCTTCACGGACAAGGGCTTTTACAAGCTCCTTTTGAAGTCCAAAGTTTTCAATAAGTACTTTTTCTCCTTTTTGTAAACGAACAGAATAATTAATTAAATTTTTTGCTAGTTGATCAATGCGTGGATCTTTCATATGTACCTCCAAGTTTTATAAATGTGATAACTTTCTTATTGTACCCGAAAAAATTTTTTCCTTAAATATAAACGGTTATAAAAAATAAGAAATAAGAAAAAAATAATCAGAATCGGACTCTTTCTATTATTTTTCTCCACAAACATGGTCCCGTAGTAGAGGAATGGAAAGGAATCATTTGTTTCTGTAAGTTTTTCCAATTATAATAAAACTAAGGTTTTAGTCATACCGATTGTGGGAAAAGACCAATAAAGTGGAGGTGCGATAAGGATGATAAATCTTTTATATTTAAGTGTAGCTTTAATAGCTATAGCATTTACAATTCTAGTCATTTATGTTGCTAGAACATTGAAATCACTACATATCACGCTTGATAGTGTTTCAAAAACACTTGTCGGGTTAGAAAGGCAATTAGATGGCGTTACAAGAGAAACAACAATTTTATTACAAAAAACGAATGATTTAGCTACAGATATTCAACAGAAATCGGAAAGTTTAAATTCAGTCGTAGATGCAGTCAAGGATGTAGGAACAAGTGTACAAGGTTTTAATCAGTCTGTTCAAACGATTACGCAAAATGTAGAAAATACACTTACGAAAAATCAAGATAAAATAGCTCAAATTGTTCAATATAGCAAAGTATTTATGAATATTAAAGATCAGTGGCAAGCTAGAAAGACAGAACAAAATCGAACGCGAGTAAGAAGTAATTAAAAGGAGGATGTTTAATAATGAAGCGAGAACAAGAAATAATCCATGCAAATGAAAACTCAAGTACGAAGGATTTTCTAGTCGGTGCCATTTTAGGTGGGGTTGTCGGTGCAGCTACCGCTTTATTTCTTGCTCCAAAGCCTGGAAAAGAATTGCTTCATGATTTGAACGGACAAGCAGGAGCTTGGAAGGATAAAGGAATTGAATTAACGGATACTGTAAAAGAAAAAGGCACAGAGTTCATTTCCATTGCGAAGGATAAAACAGACAAGATTAGTAATGTAGTAACAAAAACTTCTAGTGATATTATGGATAAGGTGAAAAGTACGAAAGCACAAGATAATACTTCTGATCATTTTGATGAACTGAAAGAAGAGGCATCTGATTTAAGTACTAGTTTAAAAAGCTCGGAATTTGATGAAATTCAACAAAAACTAGCAGAAACAAAAAAAGCATTTGATGAAACAGAAAGTAAATACAATCATTGATAAGGACGATTTGTATAAAATATCGTTAAAGTTTGCAGTCTATATTACCATTCGCTTTCTACGCTAAAAAGAGACAGTCTTTTAAGTTAAGCTACATGCAGAAAGCCAATAGGTATATAGGCTGTTTTAAGTAGATTGATTCCTTTCTAGAACCCTTTCGATTAGTTAAAGAGTCTTAGGAAAGCTATTTAAGATAAAGGATGGTTAGAAATGAAAAAAATAGACACTGTTGAAAAATTTGAAGGTCTTGTTCAAAGTAAAGAGATATTTTGGTTGGTTAAGCATAGCTTGACATGTCCAATTAGTGCGAATGCTTTTGATGAATATAAACAATATGCGGAAGATAATAAAGAAATCGCTACATACTATTTAGCTGTACAAGAATCAAGAGCATTATCTAACTATATTGCAGAAAATTATCAAGTAAGGCATGAATCTCCGCAAGCGTTACTTTTTGAAAACAATCATATTGTTTGGCATACATCACATGGAAAAATAACGGTAGATTCTTTACAAAAAGCTGTGATAGAAAGATAATGTAGGGTAGTCCTAGCGATTCAGCTAAAGATAAGTAAAAATCAAATTTTACATAAAAAGGAAGTCGGAAGATGGTAGTCTGACTTCCTTTTGTAATGTTAAATGATTTATAACCGTTTATTTGTCTTTATTCTAACTTCCTGTTTTAACAGGCCAAACGATTGAAAGCTTATCGTCTTTTTTTATAGGGGTTAAAAAGGTTGCACGTTCTCCGTTTCGTAAAAGCTGAAAAGATCCCCCGCCGTTTTGAGGCATATTAATATTTACAAAAGCGAATAAATCTTGAAATAAAAACCCCTCAAATGGTTTTTGCTCTATTCTAATGTCATCTCCACTGTATAAAAGATCATCCAGTTGTAGAATTTGTCCCTTTCTTTGTATTTGTGCTAATTGTTTTGTAAGGGTTATTTTTTTGTCATTAAAATAGACAGGAAGTATTTGGTACATTAAAATTTGTTTTTTTTCTGTTAATTCTTGAACAGTTGGTGTTTTTCTTTGTTCTAATATAATTTCATCATTATGTTCAAAATACTGACTTATACGACAAGGCAAACCATTCTTAATAATTTTTCCAGAAAAAGCAGGAAGAATCGTTTCTTTTCCGTTTATTAAAAGTTGGAATGGCTGAAGTTCATCAATAAGATGGGTTAAATTTAGTGATTTTAATGCCTCATGAATGGTGGTATCTGCGTGATACACGATGATATCTTTATCTTCTACTTGGTAATCACTTGAAACAGCTTCTCCATTGCATACAATCTTAGAATGAATCGTATAGCTTTTATTATTAATCATAATATTTTTGTCTGCTTCTGTATCAATTAAGTCCTTTATTTGAACAATTGCTTGTTCTCCATCCTTCCCACAGTAAACGGTTAATGCTTCTCCATCCTCCACTGTATCTTCTAATGAGCAAGGTATTTCATTTCTTAAAATAGTTGGTCCTTTGCCATGACTTCCTGGAATAGTTATTTTTTGATTATTTATCGTAACAATCATAGCATTGCCTGGTTTTCCATATAGCTGGGTCATCTTTATGCCAGATGCCAAAAGACAATCTCCAACGGTTAATTTATTTACTTCAAATAATCTGACAGGTTGTTCATTAATATAAACCGTTTTATATTGGACTGGCATTTTTTCAGCTGTAATAGCGATTCCAATTGGTGTTACAAGCTCTGGTCCAAAGTGGAAGGACTTTTCAAAGGTTAGTTGGGTGATAGCATCGATTCCTCTTATTGCAACTCTATTAGCAGGCAAATTTAGCATTTCTGCAATCTTCAACTGTAATGCCGGCGTTTGGCTTCCGCCACCAACTAGCATTACTGCTTTAGGTGATTTGTGATTATTTAACGAAAGAATTTCCCTACAGATGGTATCTGCCAATTTATCTAGTGCTGGCTCGATTTCTTTAATAACCTCTTCTTTATGTAATTCAGTCGTGAATCCAAGGATATCTGAAATCTCAATATGATCATTTTGAGATAATTCTCTTTTCGCCTTCTCTGCCAGTGGAAAGTCTAATAAATATGCATCACTTAGTGCCTCGGTTATTTCATCTCCCGCAACGGGGACCATTCCATAGGCAATAACAGTACCAGAATCAGTAATTGCTATATCGGATGTTCCAGCCCCAATGTCTACTAAAGCAACATTTAATCTTCTCATGGAGGGGGGTATAAGTACATTGATGGCTGCAATTGGTTCAAGCGTTAAAGCTTGCATTTCTAAATCTGCTCTATGTAAAGCAGCTATCAGGGATTCGACAACAACCTTAGGTAAAAAAGTAGCGATAATTTCTACTTTTGCAATTAAACCTTGCTGGTCAATTAAGCTACCCATTTCTTGATCATCAAGAGAATAGTGGAGAACAGAATAGCCAACACAATAATAAAATTGTCCTTTATCACGTTCATTTTTTTCTGCAACAGAGCTTTGAGCTTGCTGCACAGCAGTCAATTCCAAATGTAATATATCTTCTTTTGTAATTAACGGTTTTCTTTCTATGTTCATTTCATAAGATGCTCGTTCTGTCTTTAAAGCTCTTCCAGCAGCTGCAACACTAACTTTTTCCAGAGGGCCATGTTTTATTTCTAATTGATTTTTAATTTCTTTAATAATTTTAGATACGGCTAATACGTCATGAATTTGACCATCTAACATTGCTCTTTCTGTATGTTCAATGGCTAAAAGGTCAGAAACATGATATTTGTCTTCTTTCTTTTCTAAGATAATACCGACAACGGAGCGAGTACCAATATCTAATGCAAACAGTTTTTCATTATTTTGCACAGAAAAACACCTTCTTTTTTATTTAAATATAAACTCTTGTTCAAGGCAGAATCATTTATTAACATATTAATTATAACGCTTTAACGCTTAAAAGCGTTTAATTATTAAAGAAAAATAGTGACAAGGCGATAAATTTGATTTATAATTAATCCAATTAAAAGAAATGTAACATATTTTTGTATTTGTATAAAGAATCTAGGCAAATTGTATAATGGAATTATACGGTTTTGGTCTTTTTTAATGAAGGGATGAGGATGATTGTGAGCAATAAGGAATTGGAAGAATTACGTAATCGTGTAGATGAGCTAAACTTAGAAATTTTAGAAAAAATTAATGAGCGTGCAAGCCTTGTTCAAAAAATTGCGCAAACAAAAGATACCCACGGTGTACATCGATATGATCCAGTCCGTGAAAGAAAGATGCTTGATCATATTTTAAATAAAAATAATGGTCCATTTGATAATGGAACTATTTCTCATTTATTTAAGCAGATTTTTAAAATGGGCTTACAATTACAACAAGAAGATGATAGTAAAGCATTATTAGTATCACGTAAGAAAAAGGCAGAGGATACAATTGTTGATATTAAAGGAACAAAAATTGGTGATGGTACGCCAAAATTTGTGTTTGGTCCTTGTTCAGTTGAATCTTATGAGCAAGTAGCTCAAGTTGCTGCATCGGTGCAAGCAAAAGGGCTAAAGCTTCTTCGTGGTGGTGCATTTAAGCCGAGAACATCTCCTTATGATTTCCAAGGCCTAGGTGTAGAAGGTTTAAAAATATTAAAAAGAGTAGCAGATGAATATGATTTAGCAGTAATCAGTGAGATTGTGAGTACGGAGCATATCGAAACAGCTCTAGATTATATTGATGTCATTCAAATTGGTGCACGTAATATGCAAAACTTTGAATTATTAAAAGCAGCTGGTAGTGTGAAAAAACCAATTCTATTAAAACGTGGATTAGCGGCAACGATAGAAGAATTTATAAATGCTGCAGAATATATCATGTCCCAAGGGAATGACCAAATTATCCTTTGCGAACGTGGTATTCGTACGTATGAGCGTGCAACAAGAAATACATTAGATATCTCTGCGGTTCCTATCTTAAAACAGGAAACGCATCTGCCAGTCTTTGTTGATGTAACACATTCGACAGGAAGAAAAGATTTGTTATTACCTTGTGCAAAGGCAGCTTTAGCAATTGGAGCAGATGGAGTAATGGCAGAAGTTCATCCTGATCCTGCAGTAGCATTATCTGATTCTGCACAGCAAATGGACATTGAACAATTTGATGAATTTTACCGAGCAATACAATCTACACCGTATGTAAGAGTTTAAAGCTCTAGTAGAATAGGTAAAGAGTCCCGTTCGTGTTAAACTAACATGAACGGGTTTTTTATCTTTTAAACGGGTAAAGAAAAACTATGTAATATAAATGATTACTTATACATCAATAGGATAATTATTTATATTTTTCTCGTTTTTATGGTAAACTGAATGGAAGAATGCTCAAATAAGGTTTTATTTTACTAAATGACGAAAAAAAGTCGATTTTTTTGAAAAAAAATGAAAGCTTGTCATTGCGGCTTTTGCGACGATATCGTATCATTAGTACATAATTAGACAAGATTAGCTAAATAAAAATCGATTATGATTAGGAAGTAGCTTCTTGCCGTAAAATAATAGAAAGAAATTAGTTCGACTAAAAGGAGTGCAAAATAACAATGAATATAACAATATATGACGTTGCAAGAGAAGCGAGTGTTTCTATGGCAACCGTTTCCCGTGTTGTTAATGGAAATCCGAACGTAAAGCCAACAACAAGAAAAAAGGTTCTAGAAGTTATCGATCGATTAGGATATCGTCCCAATGCAGTAGCGAGAGGGCTTGCAAGTAAGAAAACAACAACTGTTGGAGTAATTATTCCAGATATATCAAGTACTTTCTTTGCAGAATTAGCTAGAGGGATTGAAGATATTGCTACAATGTATAAATATAATATTATTTTAAGTAACTCTGATCAAAATAAAGATAAAGAGCTACATTTATTAAACACGATGTTAGGAAAACAAGTGGATGGTATTGTATTTATGGGTGGTAATATAACAGAGGAACATGTTACTGAGTTTGAGAAGTCTCCTGTGCCAATCGTTCTTGCTGCTAGTATAGAGGAAAGCAAGAAGATTTCTTCTGTTAATATTGATTATGCTCAGGCTGCATATGATGTGGTGACTAGCTTTGTGGAGAAGGGTCATAAGTCTATTGCAATTGTTCTAGGATCCTTAGAAGAGCCAATCAATAAAAATGAGAAATTAGGCGGTTATAAGAAGGCTTTAGAGGCAGCTGGGATTGCTTATAATGAAGATTTAGTAATTGAAGGAGATTATACCTATGAATCTGGTATGGAATCTTTTGATAAATTAATGGAAATTGATAATAAACCAACCGCTATCTTTGTTGGTTCAGATGAAATGGCTTTAGGGGTAATTCATGGAGCTGAAGATAAGGGATATAAAGTTCCGGAAGATTTTGAAATTGTGACATCTGATAATACGAAATTAACTTTAATGGTACGTCCACAACTAACAACTGTTGTACAACCTTTATATGATATAGGGGCAGTAGCAATGAGATTGCTGACCAAATATATGAATAAAGAAACGGTGGAAGATCATATTGTAACACTTCCACACCGTATTGAATCTCGTAAATCAACAAAATAATGATTTATTAAAAACCAAAGCTGGAGAAAATTCTAGCTTTGGTTTTTTGTATGGGAAAATGATTAAGGTTTTGGGATGGTGTTTGTAATAAGGATAAAAAGAAGAGAGAATCAATGATGATTCTCCCCTCAAATATGCTTTAATTATTCTCTTTCTCACCATCATCCTTGGTTTGTTCTGCATTGTTTTGCTGGTTCTCTTGTTTCGTGTTTTCTTCATTATTTTCTTTTTTATTGTCGGATTTTTCTTCTTTTTGTTCTTCTTGCACTTTTCCTATAACAATTTCATTTGATGCTTTTGATTCTTTCCCCGCAATATCAACAGCCTTAACGATAAAGGTTCCATTACTTGCTTTAAAGCTCAATGTATTGCCTGCTTTTATGCTTTGTACCTTTTTTCCATCCTTATATACACGATAGCCAATAACATCTTTTTCATTATGTTTGCTCCATGTAATCGTATCACCTTTTTGACTTATTTTCAGTGCATTAGGTGCCTTACCATTGTCTTCAATCTTATTATTTGGAATGATAAGATTCTTCAGCTTTGGATTATTTTCGCTTAATATACTTGAATCACTAATGCGTATACCAAATAATTTTTCAATGTAATCTGGATTTAACATTAATCCTTCTTCGGCAAATTCACTTGGTGTTGAATCTAAGGCCATGTATTTTTTATTGTTAATCTCAACATATTTACCAGCAACTAAGCTATCATCCTTTTTGGATGGAACAGTACCAGATTTAAATAAATCGGTAGTAACTAACCCAGCTTTGGAGCAGCCCTCAGAAGGAAGTAGTCCAGAAATAGAACAAACAGATTGTCTTACGATTCCACCAGGCATTTTAAAGGTTTCTGAAGGATCAATGAGCTCAGGTGCTATGTCGTATGCAGCGTTCAATAAATCTGCCCATAAATAATTATTACGTTTACTGTATGATAAGCCAGATGTTTCTAATGATTTTGGTGTATCATAGCCGGTCCATACTCCGAATGTAACATTCGGATTGGTGGCAATTAACCAAGAATCATTTAAATCCTGTGTTGTACCAGTTTTTCCAGCCCAATCTGAGTGGAATTTTAAGCGGCCATTTACAGCAGCTGCTGTTCCTTGATTAATAACATCTCTCATCATATCTAATGTTAAATATGCAGTTTGTGGACTAAATACATCCACGGGCTGTACTTCATGTTGATAAATAATATTTCCATCTTTATCTTCAATTTTTTCAATCATATATGCATCAATATGTTTACCGCTATTAGCAAATGTAGAAAATGCATTTGTATTTTCTTCAACAGTTAACCCATATGAAAGCCCTCCGATAGCGGCAGATCTTGTAGAATAATCTTGTTCATCTAAAGTAGTAATACCCATTTTTTCTAGATATTTCATTGGGTTTTGCGGCATGATATCAATATATGCCTTAACAGCAGGAACGTTATAGGATTGTTGCAATGCATATCTTGCTGTTACCAACCCATGGAACCGAAAATCATAGTTGTTTGGCCATACTTTTCCTGGTGTACTAGGGTTTAACTTTAATGGTAAGTCTGGAAGAACACTACCTGGTGATAATGTGCCTAGTTCAATGGCAGGAGCATATACTAGTAGTGGTTTCATTGTTGATCCATTTGGTCTAACACTGCTTGTAGCATGGTTTGTCGCTTCTCGATTATAATCACGTCCCCCAACAAAGCTGATAATCGCTCCGGTTTTATTTTCTATTAGAATTGCTCCCGTTTCTACTGGTTCCATAATGGTTACTTTTTCATTCGTTTCTGGATCAATCACTTGTTGTGGCTTGTCTGGACCAAATAGTTGAGAGTTTTTAACCGTTTCTTGTTGAATATCATAAATTTTCTTATTAATAGTGCTATGAATTTTATAGCCATTTTGATGGATTTGACGGTCTGCAATTATGTTGTACTGTTCTGCTAATATGTCATCTGCTTGTAAGTCTTCTTTTGTATATCCGTCTTCTTTTGCTAACAGCTCAGCAATAATTTCTATACTTCTTTGTTGTATCTCAATAGTTAAAGCAGGATATTCTTCAATTGGACTTTTTTTAGGACCAATAAAATCCTCCGTTATATCATATGCTATAGCAGCTTCATATTCTTTTTTAGAAATTTTTTCTTGATCATACATTCGGTTTAAAACGGTTTTCATTCGATTTAAACCAGGTTCTAAGTTCTTTTTTAGCTTTCCTTCTTGGGTAAAAGGAGTATAACCAAATGGACTTTGCGGGAGTCCTGCAATAAATGCAGCCTGCGGCAATGTTAAGTCTTTAGCTTCCACTCCAAAGATTCCGTTTGCTGCTGCTTGTACACCAGCAATGTTTCTGCCAGAAGAATTTCTTCCAAAAGTTGAAACATTTAAGTATGCTTCTAATATTTCATCCTTGTCAAAAAATTTCTCTAGCCTCAGCGCTAGTAATATTTCCTTAGCTTTTCTTTCAAAAGATACTTCATTTGTTAAGATTTGATTCTTTATCAATTGTTGTGTTAACGTACTTCCTCCTGATTGAGTGGAAGTGTTAGCAACTTCTTGAAATAATGCACGGAAAATTGCTTTTGGGACTACTCCGTTATGGGTATAGAAATTTTCATCCTCTGTAGCAATCACAGCATCCTTTAAATAGGATGAAACATCTTTAATTTTTACTTCTTCTCTTTCAAGGTCAGTAGGAACTTTTCCTAGAAAATCATTGTTGGCAAAGTATAGTTCGGATGTTTCTTCATAATTGTAAATTTCTTTTTGCATGGAAGCATAAGGACGAATTGGCTCATCTTTAACAAGTGATGCAAAGTATCCTGCACCAATTCCGAGGCCAAATGCCCCGCCTATCACGATAATAATGATAAACAGCAAGGTAACATTCCATGTTACCTCATAGGTTACACGGGCTCCTTTTATTGTTCTTTTATTGGTGAAGAAGTTTTTAAAATGGTTTAATGCATTTTTCCACTTCGGCCTTTCATTCATGTATCATTCCCCCTAAAATCACATACATTATAGCATAAAGAAGAAGGGAATATAGACAGAGTTCGGTATTTTTCCTCTTTTTTCGAATAATTGTTTGACATTAATAGCTTTACTATGGTAAAAATAAGCTAACTATATATTGATTCGTTATTGCTTTGAAGGGAAGAAGTAGTTCTTTTATCACTAGAAACAGAGAGCCATTGGTTGGTGGAAAATGGTATAAATAAAAGGATGAATTACCTCCTGGAGCTTTCACTGGGAAAATTGCGCATATTTGTGTATTAGTAGCAGTGAACGGTAGAAACCGTTATTCTAATTAAAGTGGAGAATCATTTTCTCAAGTTTTGGGTGGTACCGCGCTAATTTGGCGTCCCTGCATTTAATTGCAGGGACTTTTTTGCGTTACCTATCAACAATAACGAAAAATATGATAAGTACAACTACTTATAATTAATGGAGGAATATAAATGAACTTACTAGAAGATCTTCAGTGGAGAGGGATTATTTATCAACAAACAGACGAAGATGGCTTGAAAGAGCAATTAGCAAAAGGAATGACTAGTTTGTATTGTGGAGTGGATCCAACTGCTGATAGTATGCATATTGGCCATTTACTGCCATTTCTAACATTAAGACGTTTTCAAAATGCTGGGCATCGACCAATTGTATTAGTCGGTGGGGCAACTGGTTTAATTGGAGACCCAAGTGGAAAAAGCGAAGAAAGAAAGCTGCAAACATTAGACGTTATTGGACACAATGTGAAATGCTTGCAATCTCAATTAGAAAGAATCTTTGATTTTGATGGAGCAAATGGTGCAGTAATGGTTAATAACTATGACTGGGCAGGGAAGATGGATATTGTAACCTTCCTACGTGATTATGGAAAGCATATTGGTATCAATTATATGTTAGCAAAAGATACGATTGCGAATCGTTTGGAAACAGGAATTTCCTTTACAGAATTCACGTATACGATATTACAAGCATTGGACTTTTTACATTTATATGAAAACCATGATTGCAAATTGCAAATTGGCGGCAGCGACCAATGGGGAAATATTACAACTGGATTAGAATTAATTAGAAAGAATATGCCAGAAGGTGCAAAGGCCTACGGGTTAACGATACCTCTTGTAACAAAAGCAGATGGCACTAAGTTTGGGAAAACGGAAAGTGGAGCAGTTTGGTTAGATCCTGAAAAAACAACTCCATATGAGTTTTATCAATTTTGGATTAATACTGCCGATGCAGATGTAATTAAATATCTAAAATTCTTTACTTTCCTTTCAAAAGAAGAAATAGAAGCATTAGAAAAATCGGTACAAGAGGAAGCACATCTACGTAAGGCACAAAAAACATTGGCAGAAGAAATGACAAAATTAATTCATGGCGAAGTGGCACTTGAACAAGCACAAAAGATAACTGCAGCATTGTTTAGCGGTGATATAAAAAACTTAACTGCAGAAGAAATAAAACAAGGTTTTAAAGATGTGCCGACATATGAACATAAAGAGGGAGAAGCCCTTCTTGTAGATTTACTTGTAGCAGCAGGGATTGTATCTTCGAAAAGACAAGCGCGTGAAGATATAACTAATGGAGCTGTCTATATTAATGGGGAACGGAAACAGGCATTAGATTATGTCCTGACAGAGGAAGATCGGATTGAAGGACAGTTTACTGTCATTCGACGTGGAAAGAAAAAATATTATTTAATTAAGTTTTAAAGGGAAATGCCTCAAAAGGATTACTTTTGAGGCATTTTTTTTATGAAAGGGAGAAACTGTATATGCTCAAGCTAAATATTCAATTGTGAAGGTTCTATCTTATTGCTTCCTCTTTTTCTAATGGCAACATTTTGTTACAAAATATTGTCTAAAATGTGAAAAAGATATATTTTCTTCCAATTGCAATCTGTTTATTCTATAAAATGATTTATACTTATAGACATAAACAATTAATTAAGGGAGGGAGAAACGGGTAGATGTAGAATAGATTTACCTCTCCTGTATAAGCGATGAAATTAAACAGTGAAGTATTAAATGTACCGTCTCCTTTTTTAGAGTATATAGTAATGCGGATGTTTATGATGAAGTATTATGAAAAAGACCATTACTCCATTGCCTTCCAGTACCCTTTAAGCCATTTTGAAAGCAGTTATGTAATACCGGAATTTCAAATGCTTTTCGATAAAGTAAGATGGAAAAATAATGTTGTGACTCTAACTAATTTGCGTCAAGAAATATACGATCAAATAGTAACAAAAGTAAAACGCCGGGATATTCGTTCCTCTTATTTTGCGATAATAAATTATATAGAGAAACAGATGAAAGTCGAGGATCGAATGGATGTCTTTCCGACAATCCTAACTGGTGATCTCGTTTCGCCAGAATGGAGTCTAGGTGTTCAAAATGAGGGAGTTATAGAGTTATTCAAGAATCCAAGGGTTTTAGGTGAGAGGGAGAGCTATACTTGTGAAAAGAACAATATAGAATTTCAAAAGATAATATCTCAAGTAGTGCATGAATACTGGCTAGTGTATGAACAAAAACGGGATAAAACGGTTATTCAAATTAGTCTGCCAAACATTAAATACACAAGGGACTTAGAGATTAGAATAAAAGAATTGTTCTTTCCGTTTTTTCATCAAGTCCAAGTAGCGACATTTTTTTATGAGGAAGGACTTTATATTAATAATATCCTTGTGAGAAGGCCGCGAAAAAAAGAGAAGATTGATTGGGGAGCGCTGCTTTTCCCAATGGGAGAAGAAAGAGAGTTTTAATAAAAGCATCGAATAATAAATAATTCTTTTTAAGCATCTTCACTAAAATAGAAAATCCCTGATTCCATATGGAATCAGGGATTTTCTAAATATAACAATTCTATTAACGAGAGTAGAACTCAATAGTCCTACAAACCCTAGTGTTTTCAAGGCTTGAGGCGGTTATATTGAAAACCTCCCCCAAAACCTCCCCCAATATTAGAAATGTAATGCTTGGCTGAATGCAATAACTGATTCTTCTTCCATCTCTTTAAAGATGTGACCGTAAGTATCCCAAATCATTTGGGGTGTATTACCTAACCGATCAGCAATAACATTAACAGGTTGTTTCTGGCTAATCAAAATAGTTGCATGGGTATGACGTAATCCATGTGGAGTAATTCGTTTTAACTTCGTTTTTTTGATGATTCGGTCAAAACTATATTTTAATGTGTTTTCTCCGGTTGGAGTACCAGATTGATATGAGATAAAAACAAAGTCATCGTCTGAAATGTGTTTACCGAATGATAGCTTTGTCATCTTGCACCAAGTACGGTACAGTTTTAATTGGCTTACTAAAATATTATCAACTCTGATAGTCCGGTAACTATTTTTCGTTTTAGGAGTACGGGCCCCTTTTTTATCTCTAGTACGTTCAACGGTAATTTTATTATTTTCTAAGTCTATATTATTCCACTTTAACCCTAAAGCTTCACCTTTCCTCACACCTGTATATGCTAAAAGTAAGATGAGTGTGTAATTAGTAATATTCTCTAATTCCTTAGCAGCTTTAAGAAATTCATTCAATTCCTTAGCTGTGAGAAAGTTATCGTTTACCTCTTCAACTGGAATGGTTATTTTCTTGAAACGATTGCGTGGAATAATTTCATCATCCACTGCTGCGTTAATCGCAACCTTAAAGAGCCGATGAAATAATTGTACTGTACTAGGTTCATAATAATCCAAAAGTTTATTAATATATACTCGTTTATAGGTGGTCTTGTCTAATTCGGCTAACTTATATTTTCCAAGCATCGGCTTCATTTGATATTTAATAGCATTTTCTCGTTGCAATTGTGTTGTAATTTCCCAGTCATTTTTATGAGTTTCAAACCAAATATCCAGCCACTCTGAGACTGTTAAATTCGAATTCTCCACTTGCTTTACTTCACCATTGAGAATACTAGCCTTTACTTCAAGTAAGGCACGGTATGCAACTTTTTCGGACTTTAATCCCTGTTGAGACTTTTCTCTCCTTTTTCCGAGAGCATCATAATATCGATAACGGTATCCCCATAATTTTTCATTTTTAACATTAAAGTAATAGTATAAATCATTATCTTTTTTGGACTTGTATTTTTTCATGAATATCTTCCCTTTCAAACGTGGACAGACGCTTATGGGGGATTGATATTAAACGGCATCACCTCCTAAAATTTAATAATGTCATTCAAAACCATTTTCATTAACTTTTAGATTAATGGCTTTAATAGCATTTTCAATTATATTTATTATGTTTTCTGCGGTCTTTTTTTCTGTTTTAGCTAAAGGGTTAGCAGGTTGCTTCCTTAGTTTAATAATGTTCACTAAATCCGTATAAAATGATTCAGCAGTAATATCATAACCTAAATGTATTTTTAGATCAGACTCAAGCTTTTCTCTTAATGAAAGACCTTCAATGTATTCTGTAGCCCATTCAGGTTCAGCACCGTTTCTTATTATAGAGTTTGCTATTATTTGGTCTAATCTTAATTCAAGGGCATGAAAGGCTTCTGTATATACATTAAAGAATGTAACATCATCTAGTAGTTGGTCAGGAGTTTTATTTATAGTTTTCTTAGCATGATCTAGATAAGCCTCATATAGATTAATTTGAATAACTTTTCCCTTTTCTAATGGTGGTTCTTCTTTATATATTTCCTCATATTCCTCTTTTGATATAGGGTTTTGATTCTCTTTTTCTATGCCTTCAATAAAAGCTCCAAATAAATCGTAAAACTGCTTAAACTCTTCGGAATACATAATCTCTTTGGTAAGATTACTACCTTTATATTTACCCTCTAAAAATCCGGGGAATTTTTCTTCTACTTTTAATAGAGAAAACATTAATGGATTTTCTACTAAAGTAAAGAACCTTTTAACATCTTCTGGCGCCTTTTCAACAAATGAGGCCCACTGTAACTTTTTGGCATCTCCATCTGTGATTTCTGCAAGTGCCTGATTCAATTTATCACTTGCTGGAGGGGTTTTTCCATTTTGAAGTTTACTTAAATAAGGTTTTGTTGCTGCTATTCCTTGTTGTCTAAGTTTTAATGATATTTCATCTAAAGTTAATCTTGATTTTTTAATATAACATCTTAATAAATCTGCATAATTCATATCCCCACCTCTTTGATAATTATTATCTAATATTGATATAAAAATAGCAACTTTAAATGTTTGAAAAATTTCCGAGGGTTATTTTTTGCCTGATAAAACAAAGTGTTGTTATTATAAGTTTAACAAAAGTTTGATTTGTTTGTTTAATAATTAACGAATGCATTAAAAATCAATCAGAATGTTAAACAAACTATATTAACTTACGAATATGAAACAAATTAAGTCCATTTAAAGTTTTACGAGAAAATGGAGAAATAATTTGTTTTAACAAAAAAACAAAAAGCGGAGGAAGATTACATGCAAATGGCACAGATAAAAGTTGATGTTAATCAAGATGAGGTTAGAAATTATATTAATCAAAAACTAGAAGAGTCTATAGAAGAAGCGTTATTTATTTGGGATGTTGATCAAATGTCTAAACGAACATGTATGAGTAGATCAACCTTAGAAGTTGAGTTTTTACGTGATCCACGAATGAAATTATTGGAAAGAAGAAAAGAAAAAGGTAAGAGGTACTGGTTTTATGAAGAATCGAAACGTGTGATAAGAGAAATTATGAACGAATGGTAAAAAGAAGTATAGACAACTAGTTATAGAGGTAAATAGATAAATAAAAAAATAGTAGTGGACAGACGCTTAATCTATTTGCTAGTTTCAACCATTTATACTGAAAAATAAACTAAGTTTTTAACCGAATTTAATTAATTGTAATCAAGCAGAACAACAGATTATTACAAAGGTCGAATTCAATGCTCCAACATTGATTTTTAAAAATTAATACACTACCAATATATCAAAAGACCATAATTTTGATCTAGAAAATTTAAGTAGATTTTAACAATTAATACTGTACGAAATGATGGTGATATTATGAATGAAAGCCAAAGCATAAAACTAGCAAGTGATTTTTTTAATGCTTTATATGGCAAAATTAATAATGGTTTTCTTTCTTTGTGGACTTCTGAAAATAAAGAAACTAAATGGTATGAAGTTAAGGAAATAGAAACAGCTGCTTTTGATTCAACGATGTTAGCTAAGGAATATAACGTATATATTGGTGTGGGTTTACGAAAAGAACGACTTGGTAAGTATGAGAGAGGTAGAAACACGGATATTTTATATTTACCCGGTGTGTGGGTGGAAATTGATATAAAGGGTGGAAAACATGCAGCTAAGAACCTTCCAAATGAACAAGAAGCAAAAGTTATATTAGATACATTTCCTTTAGAGCCGTCTATTATGATTAATAGTGGTGGTGGATGGCATTGTTATTGGTTGTTTGATGAAGCAGTACGTATATTAACGGAAAATGATCGTGAAAGTGCTGATAGAATGCTGAAGAGATTTCAATCAGTATTCATTCGATTAGCAAAAGAAAAAGGACTTCACATTGATAATACAAGTGACTTAGCAAGGGTTTTGAGGGTTCCGGGTACATATAATCGTAAGGAACAACCGAAGTTAGTAAGCACCTTGAAAATGTCTGATCACCGCTATTCATTAATGGAATTGCGCAATGCAATCGAAGAATTGGAAATAAAAAACCCTTCAAATAACAATCATGGGATAAAAGATAGAAAGCCTCAACTGCCAGATGCAAAAGTTAAACCCATTATAGAAGGTTGTAATTTCATTCAATCTTACTTAGATAACAAAGAGAGTGCTACATATTCCGAATGGATGGCTGCACTTTCAATCGGCGCTTATTGTGAAAGTTATGAAAAGATTTGTCATGAATGGAGTGTGGGACATCCAAGTTACACAGAAAGTGAAACGAATCGAAAAATAACAGAAATTCGCTCAAAAATGAAACCAAGAACCTGCAGTTCAATTAACGAAGAGTTTGGTGTATGTAACGGTTGTAAATATTCTAATATCATTAACAGTCCTATCGCAATCGGAATGAAAAATAATATCGCTGATGCACATTCTTCCAATACAATGGTCCCATTACCTTATTTCATAGCTGGTAACAAGCTATTTAAGACTGTGACCAGAAAAGTAAAAGGGGTGGAAGTTGAAGAAGAGGTAATAGTTTCACGTATGGCTCCAAAGATAATAAAAGAGTTTTCAAATATCGAAAGAAACAGCGTTCATTATGAGATAACGTGGATGAATCGGGGGCAAGAAAAACATGAAATTGTACCGGCCAGTACTCTATCCACTAGAAAAGAACTACTAACATTAGCAGATAAAGGTTTTTCTGTAAACGATATAAATTACAAAGATTTGATTAACTATTTTGATAAGTATTTATCATTCAATGGGTTGGAACATTGCCATATGGTTGAGAGGTTAGGCCGTATTAAGAATAACTTTATTCATCCATTAGAGTCTTGTGGTGTGGAGATTGTACCTAACGACATTGGAGAACGCCAGTTACTTGAAGGGTTCGAAATAAAAGGGACTCCAGAAACTTGGAAAAATGAAGTATTGGATCGAATTAAGGCGTACCCCAAAGTGCTATTTATTGTTTTGGCTTCTTTTGCATCAGTTATTTTACACGATTTAGAAGTAAGTCCTTTTATTATAGACCTATCCGGGCCAACTTCACAGGGGAAGTCAACATCCTTACAGGTTGCTAGAAGTGTTTGGGGCAGTGAGAGCTTAATAAACGAATGGAATGCAACCAGAGTTTCCATAGAGCGTAAGGCTGGGTTCTTAAATAGTTTTCCTTTATTTATGGACGATACTCGAAAGGCTGATGAACGAATATTACAATCAGTTATTTATATGTTTAGCGGTGGTCGCTCTAAAGGTAGAGGAAGTCTAAAGGGATCACAAAGAGAAGCGACTTGGAACAATATTTTGATAAGTACTGGTGAAGTTTCCTTAGCGGATTACGCTGCAAAGGCGGGGGGTGCGGCGGCAAGGATTATCTCAATTGTAGATCAACCGTTTGTTAAAGTCGATCATCAATTTTTTTCGGATATATATAAGGCAATGAACGAAAATCATGGGGCTATTGGTGTTGAATTTATAAAATATTGGCGGGAGAAAAGGAACATTTTCATTCGCGAGTTTTATAAATTCAAAGAATTATATATGAAAAAATCGAAGGATAACGAAGTTTTAACAAGGTTAAGTCTATACTATGCATCTGTTCATTTTACAGGTTCAGTTTTAAATAAAGGTTTTAATTTTGATATAGATTTAAATACACTAGTCTGCCTTTTTGATGAAATAGCAAAGGAAAATCATGCACTGGATAAGCCTAAAGAGATACTTGAACAAATGTTATATGAGTTAGATAGTACAAGAAATGATATCTATTATGATAATCTACCTAATGATATAAAGGCCGTTTATCATCACAACACGATTTGCTTGATGCCAAGTTTCTTAAAGAAATTTCTTGGACCTGAAGAAAAAATGATTAGGCGTGAGTGGGCAAAGAGAGGGTATACCCAACAGTTTACACGAAATGAAAAAGTTGTTGATTATAAACAAATCAAGCATGGTAATAATAAATTCACTGCAGTTGTTTTGAATCCGTCTTGTATTAAGGAGTTAGGGTTTGATTTTACAATTGAAAATCCTTGCAGTACCCAAAGTACGCAAATGATTCAACAAAGTTAGATTCTGTGTACTGCAATAGATGTTGATAAATAAAGTATTTAAACATATTGGTACTCAAAGTACTCAAAGTACTCTAAATAATAATGTACATGTAATTCTCCGGAAAATGTTCTAATAAAATAATATTTTTTTATTTAGTAGAGTGATAATTAAATTAGAGTACTCTGGGTACTTTCTGTACTTTGACGAAGAAAGACTGTAACAAAAGGGTTTCATAATACTAAAATAATAAATGACTGTGTACTTTTGTGTACTCAATAGTGAATTTTAATTATTCCCAGAGAAAGTGTAATGGTAGTTTGTGGATAATTAATAGAATTGTAGCAAAGTCATTTTTATATAGAAGAAATGAATTGATATTTTTGTTGTCGGTAGTAGTTATCTTATTTTTGAATAAAGGAAGGGGAATAATATGTATTTTGCTAACGATGAACATTTAGAAAATTATAAATGGCTGATGCAATTATATGCTTTAAGCCACGGTAAAGATTTAGAGTATGAAGCAAATATTTATATCGCTTCATACCCCGAAGTATTTAAATGTTTTTGTAAGGATAATATTGATCTAAGCTGTGGTCCCCTTGCTGATATTTTTGACGATGAACGTGGTCATAATGCTGCTGCGTTGACAGGTTCAACCATAAGAATGGTTGATTTAGGAATGTCTCTTTATAATGATTATAAGGTTTCGGTAGCGGAAATCATTTGTGCTGTGAACGATGAAAAGTTAGTAGATGTATGTATTGAGGCTATACGTATTAGAGCAGGAAAGTATCGATAATGACTTTATAACAAGGAATATTAATAAAGCTTTTTATATAAAAAGTAAGCGAGATTTAGAGACACGTTTTGAAAACTTTATGATTAAGGAGTTGTTTTAAAATGATTGTTATTGTTGATAAAATTGGAACTGGTTCTGAATGTGATCCAATCAGACCAGACACAACTGCTTCTGATTGGCAAGTTGTTGAAGAGCTTGAGACAAAATTTGTTATTGAAATATTAGATGATAACGTCTGACTAACGGATTTCATTATAAGAGGGGGTTAATTATGCCTTGTGTAAGCTTAGCTCATTACAGAATCACAATTACTCCCCCAGACCATTTACTCATTAGAAGGATAAAAAAGGATCGGTTGTTTATTTTTACGAATAACCGATCCTTTTATTTAAATCTATTGTAGATACTTTTTTATTTCCTCAGATTTAGGCACTTTTCCTGAAACTATTAACTGTTCGTCAACAACGAGTGCAGGTGTACTCATAACCCCATATTTTGCAATTTCCTTAAAATCTGTTACTTTTTCAATAGCAGCATCTATACCAAGTTCTTCAATTGCTACTTCTACATTGTTTGCTAATCTTTTACAATTTGCACAACCGGGTCCTAATACTTTAATAATCAATTTAAGCATCTCCTTAACAATATAATATGGTGAAAAATATGGTAATCCCTATGAAAATAGGAAATCCAGCGAATTAAATGTGTAACCAATAATAATAATTCCTAAAGCACATATAGCGATAAAAGTAGCTAATAATTTTGGCTTCACTACTTTACTTAACATAATTAGAGAAGGCAGGGATAAAGCTGTAACGGCCATCATAAAAGAAAGGATGGTTCCTATTTCTACACCTTTTCCAAATAAAGCTTCTGCAATTGGTAAAGTTCCAAAAATATCAGCATAAATAGGTATGCCAACAAGGGTTGCAATTAAAACAGCAAATGGGTTGTTCTCTCCGATAACTGTTTCAATAACCGATTGTGGAATCCAATTATGAATCAATGCACCAATTCCAACACCAATAAGAATGGCGTACCAAACCTTTTTATAGATGGACTTTACCTGTTCAACAGAATAGTTGATTCTGTCCTTATAAGTTAACTCTTCTATTTGTCCATCTATGTTGCTGTGTCCTGATGTTACAAAGGATTCTACCTGATTTCCTAAATTCAATTTATCAATAAGTGTACCGCCAATTACGGCAAGGATTAAACCAACAATTACGTAAATGGCAGCGATTTTCACTCCGAAGAATGACGTTAATAAAAGAAAAGAAGCAAGGTCTACCATCGGTGAAGAAATTAAAAAAGAAAAAGTGACACCTAATGGTAAACCTGCAGATGTAAAACCGATAAAGATGGGTATACTGGAACAACTACAGAAGGGAGTAATCGTTCCAAGTAATGCACCGAGAATATTTCCTTTTATCCCTTTGATCCCGCCCAAAAGTTTTTTTGTCCTTTCAGGTGGAAAATAACTTTGGATATAGGATATGAAAAAGATTAAAACAGTCATTAAAATAAAAATTTTAATGGTGTCATAGATAAAAAAATGTATACTTCCTCCGAGTCTTTCTTCAATAGGAAGTTGAAAAACTCTTTGCACAAGCAATTTGACTAGATCAGAAAGCCATTCCATTTTGAGAAGCTGGTCATTCAGCCACGAAAATATCTCCATAATATTTTCCTTCTTTCTATTGTTCTTACCTTAAATAAGGAAGAACCTTTTCTCTTTGCAGACGATAGACGGTGAAACGTCCTTCTTTCCGAGACCTAATCACATTTCCTCTTTCTAGGAGTTTCAAATGATGTGAAACAGTAGAGGTTGGAATATCCAAACCAGATACTATTTCACACATACATAAGTCATCAATCGCTAACATCCCAATAATTCTTAATCGCGTCTCATCCCCCAACGCTTTGAAAAACTCTGCTTTTTCCATTCGTTTATCATTTTCTTTTAAAAATGGTAGTTCTTCTTCAGATTGATTTACAATGTTTTTTGTTTCTTGATTATCTTTTACAGTTGTTTTTGTTGAAAGTGGTATTTCCATATGCATATGTTTCAACCTCCTACTATAAGTATAAAACTAGTTTTATAGTTTTGTTGTTTTTTATTATTAACTTTTTGTGAACAATAATTAGGTTTATTGAAAAATAGCAGTTGGAAGTGGTCGATACTATAGTAAATAGAACTTCCCTTGACCCTGTACTATGGTACAGGGTTTATAATATATTTGAGGTGAGATAGATGCGATATCGTATTGGGGGACTAGCTGAAAAGTGTGGTGTTAACAAGGAGACTATTCGGTATTATGAGCGTTTAGGTTTAATTCCAGTGCCAAATCGTACCGAAAAAGGATACAGAATGTATTCTCCACAAACGGTTGATCGATTACATTTCATAAAACGGATGCAGGAATTGGGTTTTACCTTAAATGAAATTGACAAATTGCTAGGGGTTGTTGATCACAACGAAACAAAGTGCCGTGACATATATGATTTCACTGTTCTTAAATTAGGGGACATCCAGCGTAAAATTGAAGATCTAAAAAAAATGAACAAATGTTGATAGACCTTAAAGAAAGATGTCCTGAAAACAAAAATATTTACGAATGTCCTATTATCGAGGCTTTAATGAATTAAGAAAAGAAAACAGTAGAAAATTTACGAAATAATAAATTTTTAAAGGTAGAAGTATTATGGGGGATTGTTGTAGTAACGTCAAAGAAATAAAAGTTGAAAATAATGGTAGTTGTCCATCATGCAAAAATAAGGCTAAGAATGTAAAGTTAATTACACTAAAATCATTACTTAAACCATCTGCATTAGAAACATTAAATGCTAAAGAAAATCATTATTTTTGTTCAAATAAAGTCTGTGATGTAGTCTATTTTGATACGAATAATAAAAAGTACCTTGTATCTGACTTGAAGGTAGCTGTACATCAAAAAGATGAATCAGCAACTACACCAATTTGTTATTGTTTTGATTGGACAAAAGAAAAAATTAAACAATATGTGGAAAATGGACTTACTCCTAAACCAGTAGAACATATTCGCGAAAACATAAAAGAAAACCGATGTGGCTGTGAGGTAAACAATCCACAAGGTAGTTGTTGTTTAGGGAATGTTACAACTTATATAAAAAACATATCTTAATAAAAAGAGCTAGATATAAATTTTCACTGCTTTCGTTTTCAACAAATAAAACAAGATGCAGTAATAAAACATAAAGCACACATCTATTTAAAATGATATGTGCTTTTATGATTATGATGTTTGTTTATCTTTGGAAATAAATAGTAAAAGCTGAGTAACAATAGCAAGAATAGGCAACTCTAACAGAGGACCAATAACGAGTGTTAAAGCAATTAAAGGTTGGTCTGGGAATGCAGTCATGGCAATTGCTAAAGCGATTGGAGAATTTCTTGCTAGAGTAGTTAAACCCAGACTTGCTCTGTCCTTGTATGGAAACTTCATAAGCTGTCCAACCTTTTGGCCAACAACAAAATTAATGATGAAAAATAAAAGGATCGGAATGGTGATTTGCCACATTAAATCTAGGTTATCAAGCAATAGTTGTCCTTGCGAAGCAAACATCGCAACGATAGCAAGACTAAGAAAAATAATAGGTAACACGCTGAGGTTAGAGATAAGGTTGTCTCTTAACTGTTGTTTGTTTCTCAAGACCATTTTTGTTAGAAAAGCTAAAACTAAAGGTAAGAATAGAGCAATTAAAATACTATCCATCAGAAATGAAAATTCTATAACCCCTGTTGTTCCCCCAAAAATAAGAAGATAAATAGGCAACAAAATGACCTGTAAGATTAAGTTTAGAGGTAAGATAGCTGTTGATAATGCAACATTTCCTTTTGCGATCCCTGTGAAGATTAAGTACCAATCAGTACATGGTGTAACCATCAGCATAATGAATCCAATATATAATGCTGGATTGTCACCTAAAAAACCTAATGCTAGTAGCCATGCTAAAATAGGTGTCCAAACAAAGTTTATAATGATTGAAGTATATGTAAACTTAATGTTTTTAAAAGCTATCCATATTTCTTCAATAGGAATTTGTAAGAAAGTAATATACAACATAGCTACTAGTATAGGGACAATAAAACTTTCCGCATTAGCTCGTATTAGTTCTACTTGTCCTATGCTTAAACCAATAATTACAGCTAAAAAAATAATAAAAGTATATAACTTTTCGATTAAATTCATTGTAATCTCCTAACAATAATAAATAAAATACAATCGTTACTTTATCATAAATTGATGCGTATAAGAATTAATTGTTTTGATATTACAAAGGTTTTTGTTTTCATTTTTTCTTAATAAATTAATAAAAAAACAGTTGCAAAACATATATAAGTGAAATATTATATAAGTAAATTATTATATAAGCGAATTGTTATTTGTTTATATTTAGGTCAATGTGGGAGGTGTACATCTTGCAATTAGCCACGGTAGAGATTGAAAAAGTTGCAGCTATCTTAAAGCTCTTAGGTGATAAGACAAGATTAACGATGGTAAAAATGCTGGCCACGAATGATTATTGTGTTTGCGAATTTGTTGAAATTTTTAAAGTGAGCCAACCTGCTATTAGTCAGCATGTTCGTAAATTGAAGGATCTTGGAATTGTTACGGAAACTAGAAAAGGGCAATGGATTATTTACTCATTGAATAAAGATAGTGACTATTATCCATTAATCACAGATTTACTGCAACGTCTTCCCAATCAAGATTATAAACTACAGGAATTAGAGGAACAGGGGTTACGTATCTCGTGTGACTAATGGAGGTAAGGAATTTGATAACTGCAATATTAGCATCAGTCATTTTTTTGGCAACACTCATTTTAGTTATTTGGCAGCCTAAAGGATTGAATATCGGTTGGTCTGCCTGTGGTGGAGCCATCCTAGCTTTACTAGTGGGTGTAGTCGGTTTTAACGATGTGTTCGAAGTTATCGGCATTACTTGGAACGCAACATTATCTTTTGTCGCTATTATCATTATTTCATTAATCTTAGATGAGATTGGATTATTTGAATGGGCCGCACTGCATATGGCAAGAGCTGCTAAAGGTAATGGAGTAAAAATGTTTGTCTATGTCAGTATTTTAGGAGCGATTGTTGCTGCATTATTTGCTAATGATGGCGCTGCCTTAATCCTGACACCGATTGTCCTAGCGATGGTGCGTAATTTGAATTTTAAAGAAAAACTAGTGTTTCCTTTTATTATGGCAAGTGGATTTATCGCAGATACAACTTCATTGCCATTTGTTGTCAGTAACTTAGTTAACATTGTATCTGCCGATTTCTTTGGAATTGGGTTCGTAGAATATGCTTTTAGGATGGTTATACCGAACTTATTCTCATTGCTTGCAACGATTACGGTGTTATTAGTGTATTTTAGAAAAAACATTTCAAAAACGTATGATTTATCTAAATTAAGACAACCGATAGATGCCATTAAAGATCCAAAAATGTTTCGTCTCTCATGGGTTGTTTTGGGGATATTACTAATTGGATACTTTTCAAGTGAATTCATTAATATTCCTGTTTCAATTGTGGCAGGGATAATTGCTATTGTCTTTTTATTGGTGGCTCGAAGGAGTAAAGTCGTTAATACAAAAGCAGTTATTAAAGGCGCTCCGTGGAATATCGTGTTTTTCTCAATTGGAATGTACATTGTTGTATATGGTCTAGGAAATGCATGGCTAACCAATTCATTAGCTAGTGTTATTCAGGCAACTGCCGAGCAAGGGTTATTTGTTGCGACGATAGGAATGGGCTTTATTGCAGCTTTCCTATCATCCATCATGAATAATATGCCAACGGTTATGATTGATGCATTAGCCATTGCTGAAACCAATACTTCAGGTGTTATCCGAGAGGCGCTGATTTATGCGAATATCATTGGATCTGATTTAGGTCCAAAGATTACACCAATTGGTTCTCTTGCAACTTTAGTGTGGCTCCATGTTCTATCTCAAAAAGGGGTTAAAATTTCATGGGGAACTTATTTCAAGACGGGTATTGTTTTAACAATCCCAATCTTATTTATCACTTTACTAGGTCTGTTTTTAACTTTATTAATTATCTAAAAGGAGAATGATATTATGTCTAAAAAAACAATTTATTTCTTATGTACAGGTAATTCATGCCGTAGCCAGATGGCAGAAGGATGGGCTAAAAAGCATCTCAGTGATGAATGGGAAGTAAAAAGTGCCGGAATTGAAGCACATGGATTAAATCCAAATGCTGTTAAAGCCATGAGTGAAGTAGGTATTGACATTTCAAATCAAACTTCAGACATTATAGATCCTGAAATTCTAAATAATGCGGACTTTGTTGTAACTTTATGTGGAGATGCTGCGGATAAATGTCCGATGACACCACCACACGTAAAACGTGATCATTGGGGCTTTGATGATCCCGCAAAAGCAGAAGGTACAGAGGAAGAAAAGTGGGCTGTATTCCAACGTGTTCGTGATGAAATTGGTGAAAGAATCCAACGCTTTGCGGAAACGGGAGAATAAGCAGACAATAGAATAACCAAGAGGATTTCCTCTTGGTTTTCTTTAAATAAACAAATAAGTAAATGCTTATTTAATAATATATTGGGAGGCTTTTACATGAATAAAGTTGAGATTTTTGATCCTGCAATGTGTTGTTCCACGGGAGTATGTGGACCAAGTGTTGATCCAGAGTTAACTAGAGTAGCGTCTGCTGTTTATTCATTAGAGTCAAAGGGCTTTAATATTAAACGATACCAACTAACAAGTGATCCTGATAAGTTTGCGGAAAATGAAGAAATAAACCGTGTATTTATAGAAAAAGGACCGAATGCCTTACCAGTGGTTTTAGTTAATGACAAGTTAGTAAAAGTGGGAAGCTACCCTACAAATGAAGAATTTGCAGAATGGTTTGGAGTAAAACCAGAAGAATTATATGAAAAACCAAAATCACGAATTTCGTTTAATTTAAATCAACTATAATCCATTCGAAAGAAGGCAAAAGATATGTATCCATTATTTAGTCCGAATCATGTTGATACTCAATTTTTATTTTTAACAGGAAAAGGCGGAGTAGGAAAAACATCGACAGCTTGTGCAACAGCAGTAGCATTGGCGGATAGTGGAAAAAGTGTATTGTTAATAAGTACAGATCCTGCTTCTAATCTGCAAGATGTATTTGGAATCGAACTTACAAGCACCCCAAAAGCAGTGCCAGCCGTTGAAAATTTATTTGCAAGCAATATTGACCCAGAAGCATCCGCAAAAGCTTACCGTGAAAGTGTGGTTGGTCCATATCGTGATAAATTTCCAGAAGCAGTAGTGGCTACGATGGAAGAACAATTGTCAGGTGCTTGTACGGTTGAAATTGCTGCATTTGATGAGTTTACGGGTTTTCTTACAAATAGTGAAATTACAGATCAATATGACCATATTATTTTTGATACAGCGCCAACTGGTCATACGTTACGCCTTTTACAACTCCCAACAGCTTGGAATGGATTTTTAGAAGAAAGTACGCATGGCGCATCCTGTTTAGGCCCTTTATCTGGGTTAGCAGATAAAAAGAGTCTTTATTCAAACGCAGTATCTGCCCTTTCTAACCCTTCTAAAACGACGCTTATATTGGTAACCAGACCAGATGTTTCATCTCTTTTAGAAGCAGATCGTGCTTCAAAGGAACTGAAAGAAATTGGAATTAAAAACCAAATGCTCATTATAAATGGCCTTCTTCAAAATCACAATGAGAACGATGAAATCTCATCTGCTTTTTATCATCGACAAAGAGATGCGTTAAAACAAATTCCGGATAATTTACATGAGACTATTACGTACTCGTTACCGTATGTTTCCTATTCTTTAACAGGTGTAGAAAACCTTCGAAACTTGTTTAAACCATCCAAAGTTTTAGCAACTTTGAATGAAGAAATTCCATCCGTAAATCTTCCGGGATTACAAGCTGTCATTGATGACTTTTCAGTAAAAGGTACAAAGTTGATTTTTACAATGGGTAAAGGTGGTGTTGGAAAAACAACTGTTGCATCAGCTATCGCAGTTGGCTTAGTTGAAAAAGGACATCAGGTCCATTTAACCACTACAGATCCGGCAGCACATTTGGACTATCAATTCCAAAGTGGTCATCTAAATCAAAACCTAACCATTAGCAGCATTAGTCCGAAAAAAGAGGTTGAAAAGTACAAAGCTGAAGTGCTTTCGAAATCGAGTAAGGATTTAGATGAAGCTGGACTTGCTTATTTAAGAGAAGATTTAGAATCACCATGTACAGAAGAAATTGCCGTTTTCCAAGCCTTTGCAGAAGTTGTAGCTAAATCGGAAAATGAGATTGTCGTCATTGATACAGCACCCACAGGGCATACCTTACTATTATTAGATGCCTCAGAGTCTTATAGTAAAGAAATCGAAAGGTCAACAGGAGAAGTGCCAGAAAGTGCAAGAAAACTGTTGCCACAAATTCGAAATCCAAAAGAAACATCTGTAGTGATTGTCACACTGGCAGAAGCGACACCTGTTTTAGAAGCATCTAGATTACAAGACGATTTAAGACGGGCAAGTATAAATCCAAAATGGTGGGTCATTAATCAAAGTTTATCTGCCACTAATACAAACGATCCTATTTTAAAAGGGAAAGCATTGGCAGAAAAAGAATGGATTCAAGAAGTGAGGGATAACAAGTCTGAAAAGTGTGCCGTTATTCCGTGGTTACCAGAAGAAAAAATTGGGTACAACAAGCTAAAAGATTATATTCATTAATCAGTGGGGGAATCGAGTATGGAAAAAGTGGTGATTTTAGGAACAGGTCCAGCAGGGTTAACAGCTGCTATTTATCTTGCAAGAGCAAATATGAAACCAGTTGTGATTGAAGGTGATCAACCGGGCGGACAGTTGACTCTTACAACAGAGGTTGAAAACTTTCCGGGTTTTCCTAACGGAATCATGGGACCAGAATTAATGGAGAATATGAGAAAGCAAGCAGAGCGTTTTGGGGCTGAATTTAAAAGAGGCTGGGTTACAAATATAGATTTATCAAAGAAACCATTTTGCTTAGATGTTAACGGTATTGGTGAAATTGAAACGGAATCACTTATCCTTTCAACAGGTGCTTCCGCAAAACTTTTAAATATACCGGGAGAGAGAGAACATAGGTCGCGGAGTTAGTACATGTGCCACTTGTGATGGGTTTTTCTTTCGCGGTAAAAAAGTGATTATCGTTGGCGGTGGGGATTCTGCTATGGAAGAAGCGAATTTTCTAACAAAGTTTGCAAGTGAAGTCATCATTGTCCATAGAAGAGATGAACTCCGAGCTTCAAAAATTATGCAGGATCGTGCGAGAGAAAATGCAAAAATATCTTGGAAACTTAATAAAACACCACTAGAAGTAATGGCAGGAGAAAATGGTGTTACAGGGTTAAAAGTGAAAAATAATGAGACCAATGAAGAAGAGATTATTGAAACGGATGGGATTTTTGTCGCTATCGGACATAAACCAAATACATCATTTTTGAATGGTCAGATAGATACAGATGAAACAGGGTATATCAATGTTGTACCCGGTACTACTGAAACCAATGTTCCGGGGGTATTTGCTTGTGGGGATGTACAAGACAAAAAATACCGTCAAGCGATTACTGCCGCCGGTACGGGATGTATGGCAGCACTAGATGCGGAAAGATATTTAGAAGGAAATGCAGTTCATGATTGGAGTAAATCATCATAGCAGGAGGGAAAACATGACAACAAAGAATTATCAAGAATTAGTAAAGGAACGTATTTACATCGGTGGTGCAGATGATGTAGAAGATATGATGAAAAATGAAAAAGTAGATGTCATCTTTGATTTAAGAGCAGAATCTCCAAAGGCTAGCTCTAATTATAATCGTATACACAGCCCTATTGTGGACGATGCTGAACGCCAAGATGAATCTGTTAAGAAATCCATTGAACAGGTTGTGAATGCGTATAATGAAGGGAAAAACGTTTATTTCCACTGTCAAGGTGGGAGTAACCGTACAGGTACTGTTGCAATCGGTACATTATTGGCTTTGGGAAATGCAAGTACAATCGAAGAAGCAGAAGAGATGGCTAAGAACGTACGGCCAAAAATTAGTGTGAAACCAGAGATGAAAGAGACACTGAGAAGAATTTATCCAAATGCATAGTAAATATAAAGGGAGAGAAATAAAATGAAAATTACAGATGGGGCTAAACAACTGTTAGAGAACTTTTTACAAGAAAAAGGAGCAGAAGGAATTCGTCTTTCTACTGTTGCGGGATGTTGTGGCCCGCAATTTACGATCACCTTAGATCCACCGATAGAATCGGATAAGATCGAAACGATTAATGGAATTAAAGTAGCCTTCGATTCAAAAGTTACGGGTACTGAAGAATTAACATTAGATATAGAGGAAAATCAAAATGGTGCTGGATTAGTTTTAATCGGTGCTAGCAGCTGTTGTTAAAGGAAAAAATTAGAGTGGCAAAATAATAATAGTCGAAGCTGTCATTAGGCAGCTTTTTTTTGTTGTAATTACAGTTTCAGTACCTCGTCATTTTACGACGAGGTACTTCTCTATATAAATAAAGTGACAATTTCATGGATAAGTTCAAGTTGAAAGATTGTCAAAACTTCAAAGTATTGAACATGATACCATAGTACTATAAAATAGGGGTATCAAGCTTAATCAATACTTATGTTCATAAATATATCTCAAATTTTAATGAAAAGGGGTGGTTATTTGAAATATGGGTATGCAAGAGTAAGTACGATGCATCAGGATTTACAGGTTCAACTGAAACAGTTAGAGAATGAAAACTGTGACAAAATATACTCAGAAAAATATTCAGGGACAAACAAAAAGCGACCTGAATTTCAGAAGTTGATTGATATGTTACAAGAAGGAGATACGTTGGTTGTTACAAAACTAGACCGTTTTGCTCGGAGTACACAAGATGCTCTTGAAATCATTAAAGATTTATTTGAACGGAATATTAAAGTTCATGTATTGAATATGGGAGTTATCGAAAATACACCCACTGGAAGGTTAATTTTCACGATTTTCTCAGCGTTTGCAGAGTTTGAACGAGATATGATTGTAGAACGAACTCAAGAAGGGAAAATGTTGGCAAAGCAGAATCCTGACTTCCGAGAGGGGAGGCCAAAAAAATTTTCAAGGCAGCAAATTAATCATGCATTATCATTACTAGATAATCATTCGTATAAACAAGTGGAAGATATGACTGGGATTTCGGTATCTACGCTTGTTAGGGCTAAAAAGAAAAATAAAGCCGAGCAAATCAGAACAAAGATATAATAAATAATAGAAGCATAATGGATTATATATATGGAGGATAAATCAATGAATGAAGAATTAAGACATATTCAAACAGGCACAAATATACAGGAAAAAGCAAATTTAATCTGGAGCATTGCTGATGCTCTAAGAGGCTTATACAAGCCACATGAGTATGGCGAAGTGATTTTACCAATGACAGTAATTAAACGCTTTCATGACACTTTATTACCTACGAGGGATAAAGTTTTGGAGACATATGAAAAGGTGAAACACTTAGAAGTAAAAGGTGGATTTTTACAAAAAGCATCTGGTTATGTTTTTTATAATATCAGCAATTATACATTTGAAAATTTATTATCGGATCCGAACAATATTGAAGAAAATTTCCTTGCTTACTTACATGGGTTTTCCGAAAACGTACAGGATGTTTTGAAGAACTTTGACTTTGAAAGAGAAATCACAAAATTAGCTAATAACTCAACTTTCGCACCAAAAAAATAAGTGCAAATCGTTAGTTGTATTGCGTCTATGGTCTATTAAATATGTTGCTTGACAGTGTTTAATAAAATGAAATAACACCTCATTCTTTGGTATAGTGTAATTGTAGAGAAAACACTACCATACAGAAGAGGTGCTCCCTATATGATAGACCAAAATAGCCAAAACAATCAACTACCAAAAGAACTTAATTCGGTTTTTTCTGAGCTTGAAATGAATAAACACCTGCGCCAAGCAGGAATTAAAAAATCCTTCGGTTTCAGCTGTTCCTACTTATTTCAGCTTGTTTTCTGTTTGATTTTCCAGCACAAAAATTGGTTTTCACTTCTTGATTCAAAGAAAGCCGATCAGTTTCCAGCCAAAGATGCCGTCTATCGCTTTTTAAACCAATCAACTTTTAATTGGCGCCGTTTCTTACTACTGTTGAGCATTTTTACTATTCAAAAGGTGACTCGCCTTACGAATAAAGAGCGTCCAAAAGTACTGATTATCGATGATTCTGCGTATGACCGAAATCGTAGTAAAAAGGTAGAGCTTCTCGCTCGTTGTTTTGATCATGCTTCCCTGAAAATGCGTTTCTTTAAGGGGTTTCGTATGCTCACTTTGGGCTGGTCAGATGGCTATACATTTATGCCAATTGACTTTTCTTTAGTCAGTTCAAAAAAGTCTCAAATCAATGGTATCTCTGAAAAAATTGATAAACGTACTTGTGGATACAAGCGTCGAGAAAATGCATTACAAACTGAGCCTGAACAAGTTCCTGACATGATTAAACGTGCATTAGCCAATGGGATAGATGCAAGTTATGTCCTTATGGATTCTTGGTTTACATTGCCACCACTTGTAAAGTCTATTGTGGATCAAGGATTAGACGTAATTGGTATGGTCAAAGAAACAAAACAACGTTATAACGTAAACGGGGAGATGGTTTCTTTAAAGCAACTATACCGCCTAGCTGGACCCATTCAATCCAAGAAAGGAATTCTTCGTTCCATCCATACGATCATGGCTAATGGAACACCAATTAAAGTGGTATTCATTCAAAACAGAAATAAGAAAAGCGACTGGCTTGCCATCCTCAGCACAGACTGCACTCTTTCAGAACAGGAGATCGTCCGAATCTATGGAATGCGCTGGGATATCGAGGTATTCTTTAAGGCGGCCAAATCTCTTTTGAAACTTGAAAAAGAATTCCAAAGCCGTTCATATGACGCGCTTATTTGCCATACAACGATTGTGTTTTCTCGTTTTATCGTTCTGTCGTGGCAGAATCGCTGTAATACCGATCAACGCACAATAGGTGGTCTGTTTTACGAATTATGCGATGAAGTAAATGAACTTGATTGGGCTGTCGCATTACAGCAATTGATCGAGCTTCTTCAAGATGCACTTAAACAAACGAATAAGAAAATCAAAAAAATAATTCAAAGTCAACTTGAACAGTGGATCGCTGGCCTTCCTAATTATATCAAGGCTTATTTGCCGATATCACTCTGCGAAAGTTGAG
>NZ_JVDT01000218.1 GCF_001076885.1 Bacillus sp. 522_BSPC | reverse complement strand
CTTTTGAAAGAACGACAGAATAAACATTTTCTAAAAAAAATCAGCATCCCAAAATATGTGAATGAAAATACGATTAAAAAGAAATATGAAAATGGAATTTTACAGATTTCCTTTGCTTGCAAAGTGTGATAAGAGGAGATCTAGCGATTTCCTCCTATCTCCCTTTAAGGAATCATAGAAATAATTTATCATAGCAATAAAATGGTTTGTCTTTTCCTTCAAAAAAAGTAGAACCAACTTTATTATATCCATTTTTCATAAATAAGTTTTGTGCTTTATCATTTAATGAATATGTATCAGTTTTCAAGTAAAATACATCTTGTTCAATGGCGTACACTTCAGCGAATGCTAATAAATTACTCGCAATACCGCCACCACGAATATCTGGATCAACAACTAATCGATGGATAACCATGTATTCTCTATTATGATAAGTCCAGGCAATACCCTCATAGTTTTTTCCACCAATTTGATCAATTGTAATAGAACCAACCACTTTGTCATCCATAATAGCAACAAAGAGATTTTTATTTTCGATATCTATTTCAAAGCTATTTTCATTAGGGTATTTATGAGACCATTGATCATTTCCTTCTTTTTGCATAATCACTAAAGCCTTCTTAACAATCTCCATGATTGTTGGTAAATCATCTATATGTCCTTGTCTAATTTCCACTTGTAATTTCTCCTATGCAATAAATTCTTCCCTGTAAACTCTCTTAGTTAGTGTGCTTGTTCTTAAAGTAGATATTCAGGAAAAATTATTATATAAATTAATGCTCAAAAATACCACTATTTTGTTTAATAAACATCTATTTCTATAATTCTCTTTATTCAGAATCATCTAAGTTAAAATATAATTTCCATAGTTGGCTACTCTTTCTCGCCTGCCAATACTACTTGAACTCAAATAAGCTTGCGGTTGTGTCTACTATAGCTAGTATTGTATTAAACTTGATGCTTTCCAAAACACTATTGATTCAAGATAATAAAAAAACAACTCTATCAGAAAAAAATTCTGTAGAGTTGCATGTTTAATTATTTTATATCGATAATATTATTGGTGTTACTTTCCGATAAATTGCTGTGTCCAATAACTTCCATTTTCAACATATCCAACACCTATATGTGTAAATTTATCACTTAGAATATTTGCACGATGTCCTTCACTATTCATCCATGCCTTTACTACTTCTTCTGGTGTTTTTTGGCCTTTGGCAATATTTTCTCCTGCCGCTTTATACGTGATGCCAAATTGCTCCATCATGTCAAAGGGACTGCCATAGGTTGGGCTTGTATGGTCAAAATAATTATTTGTACTCATATCTTGTGACTTTGCTTTAGCAACCTTACTTAATTCGCTATCTAAAGTAAGGGCTGGTAAATCATAGTTAGCTCTTTCTTTATTAGTTAATTCTACTACTTCTTTTTCAAAAGCGCTTACCGAAGCAGTTGCATCCTCAACCTTATTATTAGTAGGTTCAGCTACCTTATTATTTTGTGAAGTAGTTGTTTCAGGCTTTGATTGCTCTTGGTTTTTTTTGTCTATTTGTTCTGTATTATCCTTCTTAACTTCCGTTTGTTTGTTTTCAGATTGATATGTTTGTTGTTTTCCAATTGACTCTTTCCATTCACTCCATACTTTATCCAAATCAATTTGATAATTACTAGAAAAATCATTTACTATTTTATTAAGTTGCTCTTCTGAAAGATTATATGATTGATAGATTACCTTTGCCTCTTTTGGTTGAACTGTAGCAGCCTCTGCTTTGCTTGCTAGTGGAGTTGCCATCAATGTTGTTGCTGCCGCTACTGAAAAAATTAAATTTTTCTTTTTCATTCTATATTTCCTCCTTAGTTGTCCAAATCGAAAGTTTAATAGATTTTGTTGTTTTCGACTTACTACGAAAATCATAACATAGGTTTTTTGTCATATTTTTGGATAAAAAAACCAATTAGTTGTTAGATAACAAAGAATGTATATAGGAAAAAACAGGAAAATGAATAGAATAATAGATACATCAACCAAAATATATCCTTTATTTTATCCATAAATAGAATGGATAAAAAAACCATTAATAGGAATTATATTATAGAAACCTATATTTTGGACAACAAATGATGCTTGACAGACATTTTTTTTTCGAATGAAAATAACATTAAAGTCAATGTGTTAACAAAAATGTACAAGTTGTTACAGTGGGAGCTTAAAGAACTATTTGTATTAATGAGTAAAAAAGGATGATTCCTTATTTCTACTTCTGCTATATGCATAAAAAAACGATAAGATTGGAAATATAATTAGGAATAATATCTTATAAAGAATGGAGTAATGATATGAATACACCGTATTGCTGCCCCAATTGCAAGACGAATCGAAGTCGCTTTAATATTATTAAGCAAGTTTCTCAATCAGTTAAATTAGATCCACAAACAGGTAATGTTATGGAGGAATATTCATCTGATAACCTATCTCCTTTCCATATGGGTTATTCTGGACCAGAATATCGAATTCAGTGTGCTGCTTGCGGCTTAGTGGAAGACGAAAATACATTTATTAAGTTTGGAGAAATGAAGGGATAACGAAAAGTAACCTTTCAGTAAAGTGAAACTTGTGTGGGGATTTCCCTTCGTTCCCCACTGTAAGATTAGAGTAGATGAAAATTCAGAATAACGGACAGTTAAACTACCTATCTTACGTTCAAAAGCAAAAGGTAATAGTCCTGTCGCCAATAAAAGTGGTAACAATTGAGTTTACTCAAAAAAGAGGAGTTATGGTACAAAAGTATTTTACTTAAAAGGAATACAATAACGGGAGGTCTATTATTATACCTACAGCCTGAATACCACTTTGCTTTCCAAGGGGAGAGTGGTATTCAGGCTGCTCTGTTTTTCCCCTTAATTAGTGGTCTTTTCTTTTATTGAAAAAGACACTTTAAAAACTAAGTTGAAAGGAGGAGAAGACACTGAATAAGTATAGTTCTCCTTAAACGAGGATTTATTTATTTGAAAGCGAGCTATTGCCTCAATAGAGGAAAGGCTATAGCCCCCGTCCTGTCGTTCATGCAGAGAGGAGGCATAGTTTCCTCCTCTGCATGAACGAATGTCTGCATCTATAGCCAATAGAACGACTTTTTTAAAATCCATAGATAAACAATATGAGAAGGAGCATTATTTATAGCTATTAAAATAATGGTTCTTCTACTTTAACCTTCCAAGGTTCTAGTGGGGAGCTTCTGATTATTACTAGCTCCTTGTTTATACTTTTTGGTTTCTCGTTCTTTACGTAAATATTCCAATCAATTGGAAGATCAATTTGTAATGCTTGTTCAAACTGTTGGTGGTCAGGCTCTTGTAATCGATTAATTTTTATATTTTTGATTGGTTCTAACGCTGTCCACCATTCCTGTTTCGTTGAAATGTACCGCAAAATGGTAGTATCCTTTTCCTTTAATCCAGCAGTATACGCTTTGGCAACCTCGCTAGGATTCATCTGCTCTAAATACTCTTTTAAATGGCCAGCAGCCTTATACACCATTAATTTATGGGAAAAGTCCATCTTCTCTGTCTTATGTGTGGTACTCCCTAAAAAGTGCACACAGAAATGACCAGGAAAATCGTTATTTAAAGCACCTGCGCCGTGCGGCATCCCATGCATCGATGCAGCAAACAATTGGTCATCTACCATTATAAGAATCGCTCTTCTTCGCCAGCTCCATTTTCCGTCATATATTTCTTTCATTATCTTTGTATCCTTCACACTTAGAGGCTGCACATCAGCATGCTGGCTTCCAGCTCTCCGTTGTACTTTAAACTGCTTCTTTGTCTCTATATCAATAATGGTAAACTTACTGTATCTAGGAATCATTTCATTTATTGTATTCCAATTTAACAGTTGAATATCAAAACTAATAGGAGAGGTTATTTCTTCTTCTGCAGCTCGCACTGAAATCGCAGAAACCAAAAATTGATAACATATAACCATAAATAAAATTTTTCTGTACACAAAGGACCCCCATTCACTTTTATTTGAATAATGAAAGTTTGCCCCTTTTTCTCTACTGTACTCATTCTATTTTACTCATTGCTAACAATTACCAAACTATATTATATGAAAGGATCCTTGCTAAAAAAACCAATATCTTATAATTTATTTAGTGATTCTTCAACCAATTTCCAGTCTATGTTTTCCCCTATAAATACCATATTTAATGGCATTTTCATGTCTTCTTGCATGAATAAAGGCATTCCATATGAGTATTGAAACAAATCTGGATATTTTGCTTGGTGAAATTGAACATATCCTTTTATTCTATAAATCGTATCTGGAAGCTCTCTTAAAAAGGTTTCAAATTCATCTGCAGCAATCATTTTTTTAAACGTATACACAAAAGTACTCAAGTGTAATTTATGGATTGACGTTTTTTGTACGTTATCGTAAACCTGTGTATTCATTTCCAGTAATTTTTCAAATGGAAATTTTGAAAAGGTTGTTAATATAGTAAATGCATGTGGGGAAATGGATTGAAGTTCAAAACTAATTTTTGCTTTTTCTGCTTCCGTCAATTGATCTTCTTTATTAATGATTAATAAACTAGCATGTCTGGCTTGCTCCAAGATTAGCTGTTGAACTGGGGCGTTTAATGTAGCTCGCTCTATCCACTGCTTTCCATTTATTACTGTTATTATCCCTTTAAATCGAAGACGATCTGCGAAAATGGGAGATAGAATTCCATCGATCGTTTCTACTGGATGTGCAGCTCCTGTTGTCTCGAAATATATCACATCTGGTTTTTCTTCCATTAATAATGTTTGAATTTGGGCTTCCACCTCATCTTGTATAGTGCAGCACACACATCCTCCGAGTAACTCTTTTAAAGGAATATCTTCCTCTATTTCATTCGAATCAATCGATACTTTACCTAATTCATTCATTAAGACGGCTACTTTTCGTCCAATTTCCTTTTCTTTTTTTAAAATTTCCTTTAATAACGTAGTTTTTCCACTGCCTAGAAAACCGGATAATACATAGATATCTGTCTGTTTCATCTTTATAACGTCCTTTTACTATTGTCTTTTTACTATTGAAAACAGCCTATGAAAAAGAGGATGACAAATTGTCACCCTATTCTTCGATGTTAAAGCTTATTTTTCCATTTCCTTTTTTAATACTTCTATTGCTTTATTCATTTGTGTATCTGATTTTTGGAGTTTTTCACTAAGTTTATTCATTAATTGCGTAGTTGTCTTGTCAGTAATAACTCCGTCTTCTTTTAATTTTTCTTTCTTTTGGAACTCTTTTGTTGCTTTTTCAGTACTTTCATCAAAATAACCATTGGTATTGTCTATTTCATACCCTAATGCTTTTAGCATTTCTTGTGCTATTTTAACTTCTTCTGAATTACTGCCTTTTTTCAATTTACTTTCAGGATTGATCATTGTAAGGCTTGCATAGCTTGGAAGCTCCACTTTATAGGTTGGCTCAATTCCCTTTTCATGTATCCAGCTGCCATTAGGAGTTAGCCACTTATCAATTGTATACTTAATATTGCTTCCATCTGTAAAGCTCTCTGCACGTTGGACAGTTCCTTTTCCAAACGATTTAACACCAACTAATGGAACGTCTGCAGATTGATTAACAGCACCAGCTAAAATTTCAGAAGCACTTGCACTTCCTCCGTCAATGAGCACAACAAGCGGAATATCCATATTGTTGCTATTTTGAGAGGTAACTTTGTCAACCGTACCATTTTTATGTTCAATTTGATAAATAATTTCTCCGTTTGGAACAAAGAGATCTGCAATTTTTTTCACTTCATCAAGTATCCCACCAGGATTATGTCTTAAATCGAGGACAATTCCTTCCATACCCTCTTCCTGGTATTTATTTAAGATTTCAACTAATTCTGACGCTGTATGTTCTGAAAAGCTTGTTATTTGTATTTTAGCGATTTTATCTTTTTCCATTTCTCCATAAACTGTCTCAATCGGAATCGTATCTCTTGTGATTGTTATTTTTAATGGATCACTTGCACCTGCACGTTCTATTTCTAAATCTACTTTTGTTCCTTTTTCACCACGTATTAACAGAACTGCTTCAGAAGAACTCATACCTTGTAGAGATTTCCCGTCTACTGTTAGAATTTTATCGTTCGGCTTAATTCCAGCCTTTTCAGCTGGAGAACCTTTAATGGGTGATACGACGACGATGCTATCATCTTGTTCCTGAATTTCAGCACCTATTCCTTCGAAAGAAGAAGAGATACTTTCTTGAAAACTTGCGGCTTCTTCCTCATTCATATAATCAGAATATGGATCATCTAGTGCTGTGAACATTCCATCAATAGCACCATTAACTAAATCCTCCGAAGTTAAATCCTTATAATAATCATCCATTAATGTATCATACGCTGTATACAATTTATTAAATTCATCTCGTTGATTATTTACAGTTACAGCAGGTTCCTCGCCAAAAGAAAAAGCAATTGTAGTTATACCTGCTGCTGCAATTACAACAACAAATAAAAGCATGACAAAATAAAACTTTTTTATTTTTATATATCCTTGTCCACTTTCTTGTTCTAATTCCTTTTCATTACTGTTTTTTTCGTTATCCAAATGCCTCACCACTTTCGTTTCCAAGAGAGTTATACACTATGTATAAAAATAGAATACCATTTTTATTTTTATTTAATCAAATATGAGAAAGCTTCTCCTATAGAACTACAGAAAAGGAATAATGTAGGATCCCACTCCTTTCCTGTATTCTTCATTAGATTTTTCGAACAACTTTGAAGTATTCTTCTAATGTCCAGTCATTTTCATATATATCTTTTGCAGATTTTTTCCCCACATATCGGAAATGCCATGGTTCGTATTTATACTGCGTTATACTTTCCTTTCCCTCAGGATAACGCAGTATAAATCCATATAGATGAGCATTTTCCTTTAACCATTTTCCTTCTTTCGTTTCTCCGAATTCTTCTGTTAATAAAAAGTCTGCACTTTTGCTTGAAATATCCATAGCTAGTCCTGTTTGGTGCTCACTATTACCAGGATAAGCAACTGCTTGTACCGCCTTTTCTTCTCCTACTCGGTCCACTTCTGCACCAAATAAGACTGTTTGACGATCATAAGAACGGTAACCTGAAACTGCGTAAAGGGTTATGCCACTCTTCTTTGCCCCATTAAACATGTCTTCCAAGGCTTTAGCAGCTTCTTCTCGCATATAACTTTTTTCAATATCCTGATTACCAAACGAAAATTCCACATTTGGTCGGACTAAATCTTCTGGTATATATCCATCTGGCAATCCAAATTCTTTATTGACAAGTGATACAATATTCATTGGATTTTGAATAATATTTCTTCCATCTACAACTTTAATTTCGTTAAAAAAGATCGATTCTAATGTCCATGGATATTCTTCTTCTTCGACCTCTTCAGGAGGAGTTTGTTGCTCTTCCTTCTCTTGCTCCTCTTCGTTAACCTGGTTTCCGCTATCTTGCTCATCCGCTTTTTCGTCCCAAAAAGAAATTTTATCTTTGAGGGATGAAAAATCAACTTTTTCACATCCCGTTAGCATAAGCGTTGCTATTGCTAGTGCAGGGATGGTTACTGATCTTTTCATTTATGTCACCTTACAAACCTTTTATATTTTCTCATTAAAATGATTATATAAAGGTATGCCAAAGCATACCTTTATATAATCTATACTATTTTTATTTAATTGCAGCTTCTAAAGCCACTTCGATCATTTCATTGAATGTTGATTGTCTTTCCTGTGCCGTTGTTTCTTCTCCAGTTAATATATGATCGCTTACTGTTAAAACAGATAGAGCTTTACGATTAAATTTAGCAGCGATAGTATAAAGTGCAGCTGATTCCATCTCGATAGCAAGAATTTGATACTTAGCCCATTTCTCTAACTCAGAATTATCATTATAAAACATATCTGCAGTAAATACATTTCCTACTTTTAAAGATAGTCCTTTTTCAAGTCCACTGTCATATGCTTTTTTTAGTAAATCAAAGTCAGCTGTTGGCGCATAATCTACACCACCAAATGTTAAACGATTCATTTGAGAGTCAGTTGAAGCACTCATCGCAAGAATGACATCTCTTACTTTTACATCCTTTTGAATGGCTCCACATGTACCAACACGAATTAAATTTTGTACATTATAGCTACTAATTAACTCATTAATATAAATAGAAATAGATGGAACACCCATTCCTGTCCCTTGTACACTAATTCTTTTCCCTTTATATGTTCCAGTGTATCCAAACATATTACGGACTTCATTATAGCATTTAGCGTCCTCCAGGAAATTTCCAGCAATGTATTTTGCTCTTAATGGATCTCCTGGTAGTAAAACTGTTTCTGCAATTTCATGTTCTTTTGCACCAATATGTACACTCATTAGTATTTCCTCCAATTGATACTCTTTTCAATATTCCTACTCAAATATATCATACTTATGAAAACTTCACTATTTGTACTATATCATATTCTAATATGCTGTAAAACATATTTAATTTTAGCATAACTGTTTTTTAAAAGGTTATACTAAAATTAGTTTTCCTCTACTAGGAAGGAAAACAGATTATCTAACTGTTTGAAAGCAAGTAAATGATAATGATAAATGCTTAAGAGGAGGATTATAATGGGAAAAAAGCATCGAAATCGTATAAATTCTCCAAAGAAAAATAATCATATACCAAAAGAAGCGATTATTGCTGAGCACGAAGCACATGGAAAAGAATATTCTGCAACAGGTCGGAAAAGATAGTTTTTAAAAAAGCGCTGACTTTCTTCTCCATTAAATAGGGAGAAGAAAGTCAGCGCTTCAAAAATTCATTTACTTACATAAAAAAAGGGCAAGGATTTAACCATTCTTATTTTTTTATTCATCAAGTTCCTCATCAATTATGCATTTTTCCAATAAATATTCAAATGTAATGTCAGCCAATTCTTCCATTTCACCTTCAGTAGGAACGAATCCCCTTTTTAATAGCTCACGAAAGAAAAACTCTGCTATTTCCTCAGTATCTATAATCACGTCGATTTCTTTCAAGCCTATCGCCCCCTTTTTAAAGAATATATGTGACATCTAAAAAAAAAATGCTTTCATAATAAAATTATCTGATAAAACTGACTTTATTTCAAGAAGAAATATCTACAATGCCAAATAATGAACGCAATTAAAAAATATCCTCCAGATAAGTTTAAAAAATAGACATGTTTATTAGAGCTTATACATATAGTTTTAGTAAAAAAAGGGAGGCATCCTATTATGAATAAAATCCAATATATAGTCGAAGATATAAAAGTAGATTTGAATAATGAAAACAGTGAGATCCTTACTATTTTTCATTCCCTTTTAAAAAAGCTCTTTACCCTACTTCTACTTAGCAGTGTACCGATGTTTATCTACCTATTATTCTAAATTTTTGGTTCCATTGTCCTTATCCGATCTGTTGCTTAATAGCTTCAATTTACGAAGAGTTAACTTCATTACTTGTTCATACTCAGCGTCTTTAAATAACGAATAAAGAATTCTGTAATCATTATATATATCTAACAAACCATCAATAAGCTCTTTCTTCTCCTTTGTTCTTTCTAACAATTCTTTTTCTGTCTGATGGAAGGAGCTACTTGATTTTTTAAGATCGATGGACTTTTGTTTTTTATCCATTATATATAAAAGCCCTAATTTTTGTATAAATGAATCAGCACTATCTGCATCTGCCACTAACGTTAATTCATCTTCTCCTGCCTCTAACCATTCACCATCACTAACTCTAGAAAGCTCGTAAATGACGTCTTCCCAAGCATCTGACTTATATCTCCAAATCTCTGTCCGAAATCCCATAATTTTAAAAAGGTTTGAACCATATCCTTTTACTTTCACTAAATCACCAATAAAGAAGCGATACTCTATATCGATTTTCTCTGAATCCATTATTTCTCCTTCATATTCAGACAGCATCTGTAGACTGGATTCTAAATATAATCCTTCACTTTTATTTACTTCATATACATGCATTTGATCTAAATATTTCACATCGGTAATTTTACCTACTGTACCATATATCGTGATTACAACTGTATCACCAATTTTGAATTTAGGTTTTTTTCGATTCGTCATAATTACTGATCCTCTCTAAACAAGATTGTGTGGCATTGCCTACTTATGCGGTTTTCCCCCACACTCTTGAGTAGAACATGTAATCAAATGAAGATGGGGGATATTAAAGGAATATAATCCTATCTTCAGTCACCATTTAATTTTCATCCTTTTTTGTTCGTCTACACTTTCACTTTCGCTTTTGTTTCTATTATCATATGCACTTATCTGCTATTCGCTCATAAAAATTCATGTATCCTAAAATCCAGTAGTTCCTTTTACTTTAAAACTTTTTATTCATTATATGTCTGTATGTCAATAGGAAGAATACATTCTTACGTTTAAGTACATGCAGTAGCTCTTCCTTTTTTCATTTAGGATATATAATTCTTAGAAAAAGGCAGTTACTTTGAAAAAAACCCAACAAAAAACACCCAAACAAATTCTTGCCGGATGTTTTCAATAGCTGTAATTTTTCTTTTCTTCTTGAAATAAGTATTGCTCCCAAGCCTCATCAAAAACGCGCATACTTGGAAGATAGTGCCCATTTAATTCTAAATAATCACTAATTTCGTCATAATCAAAGCTATTTTTAGGAAAATCATGATCAAGATAAGCGTCATTTGCAAATTCGCTAATTTGATCATTTGGTTCAGGGTGCCGAAACTTCATTAGAAAATGATAAAAGGATTTAGTCAAGATCTCACCTTCCTCGATCAATAGATATAACGTATACTATACATAAATGGAAATAATGGTGCAAGCGATACGGCCAATTTCCAAAGAAAATCTATTTGTTTGTCTATTTTATAAAAAGTCATTCTTTTGTCAGTAGAAATGCTTAGCTTATCCTTTAGTAGGGTAATTTAATGAACAGAATAAAAAAGGATCTCTATTATATAAGGAGGGAAAATAAAAAAGAAAGATGAAGAAAGGAATTAAATATTTTATTTACTCTCTTATTTTTATCGCCATTCTTGGCATGCTGTATTTATTAATTCATTCGAAAAAACCGGAAAGAAATGTCTATGAAAAAATAGCCGATGGTAAAAAGGTGAACTACTTAATTGTCGGCGATAGTATAGGACGTAGCTCAGGTGCTAGCAATAATCAACATAAATGGTTTCAACTAGTAGAAAGAGGTTTAACGAAAAAATACGGTGGCGCCTTTTCTAGGCATTTAGTTGTTCAAAGCGGTGCTACAGCATTTGAAGGACTTTATAAATTGAAGAATAACTTGTCTAAAGATATAGATCTAGTCTTCATTGTTTTTGGAGAAAATGATCGTAAATATATGGATAACAAGCAATTTTATTTCTTATATCAATCCTTATTAGATGAAATTGTCATCCGATTTCCCCATGCTGAGTTAATAACCATTACCGAAAGTAGTTTGGATAACGAGGAATTTATTGATGTTATTAAACAGCTTTCAAAAGACTATTATGCTACAAACATCGATATGAGAATTCCATTTCGAAATTCTCGGCTATCTACTGAACGATTAACAAATGACCTTGTACATCCAAATGATTATGGCTACTATTTATATGCTCAAGAAATAATCCAAACAATCGATACAGCAATACGCAAAGATAAAAAAGTGCTTACTTCTTCCATCCCTGTGAATGAGGTAAGTAGTTTAGAAATGAATACGAATTATTCTTATCGCTCTATTGATCCATCTTTTCAAAATAAAAAAGGTTATTATACCTCAAATCAAATTGGTTCCACTATAGAATATCAATTCTCTGGATCATTTTTAGGTGTAAACGTGATTAGAAGTGAAAAAGGTGGAAAGATGGATGTATTTATTGATGATAACTATGAAACCACTATTTCAACATGGTGGCCATTTAAGAAAGAAAGGTCTTTATATGTAACAAGTGGATTAACCAATAAAGATCATACTGTTAAATTTCAAATTTCTGCTGACAAATCTAGATATAATATTACAGATCAACAACTTATCCAAATTTCTTCCATCATTACGAATTAGCTTTATTTAAAGGAAAAAAATGAGGTTTGGACAACAGCTGATATCAAATATTTTATTATGGTTTAAAAAGTCAAGTAGAGAAAAATGCGTTCCATTAGCTATAGACTTTTGCTTTCTGTAGCGCACGATCTTAAGCATCAGCCGGTTCACAAACACAGACCACCTCAAAAATAAAATAACCCGAACAATTATACGAAATTTCAATTAACATCTCCGTATAATTGTTCGGGTTTATATTTGGTTGGAATACTTTTATCCCTGTGTCTTCCTATTTTTCAAATAATCGCAAATACTTTCCGTATCCTTTTTCTTCTAATTCTTCTTTTGGAATAAACTTCATTGCAGCTGAATTCATACAATATCGCAAACCTGTTGGATTCGGTCCATCATTAAATACATGACCTAAATGAGAATCAGCTTCTTTACTTCTTACTTCTGTCCGAATCATCCCATGACTAATATCTTTTTTCTCCATTAATTCTTCTTCATCAATTGGCTTTGTAAAACTTGGCCAGCCACAACCAGCATCGTATTTATCGAGAGAACTAAACAAAGGCTTGCCAGAAATAACATCTACATAAATACCTTCTGAAAATTCATTCCAATATTCATTATGAAACGGCGGCTCTGTTCCATTATTTTGGGTAACTTCATATTGTATAGGGGATAATTTTTCCTTTAATTTGTCTTTTTCCATTACTTATCTCTCCAATTCTCTTGAATATAGGCTGCACGTCCTGAACCGATATGGTAACGATTGTAATGTTCAGGATTCTTTTTATAATATGCTTGATGATAATCCTCTGCAGGATAGAAGGTAGAAGCAGGCAGTATTTTTGTAGCAATCGGCTTATTGAACTTTCCACTTGCCTCTAATTGCTGCTTTGATTCTTCCGCTAATTGCTTTTGTTCTTCCGTATGATAGAATATCGCCGTTTGATAAGAAAGACCACGGTCAAAGAACTGTCCACCGGCGTCTGTTGGGTCAATTTGCTGCCAGTATATACGAAGCAGTTTTTCATACGAATATACACTCGGATCATATGTAATTTGGACAGCCTCATAATGTCCAGTAGTCTCTGAACATACTTCTTTATAAGTTGGGTTCTCTTTATGGCCTCCTGTATAACCAGAAACAACCTTTATAATTCCAGGCTCTTGATCAAAGGGCTTAACCATACACCAGAAACACCCCCCCGCAAATGTTGCTAATTCCGTTTTCTTTTCCATTAAAACAGCCCCTTTAAAAAACATTCTTCTCTTTATATTCCCTTATCTTGATCATTTCACACTATTAGCTTAATGTTTAAGAGAGAAATATGCAAAAATAATGGCTTTAGTGGAAAGTAAAGTCCTTGCACTAATTATGCTAGGACTTTACCTTTTAATGGTGGAAAATTATCTTTTTTTGGATTGCTTTGTCATGTTCTTCCATTTTTTCTTTTCTTCAGACTGTGCTTTCTTATCCTGTCGTCTTTCTAAAAAAGCTAATTCTCGCAATAATTTTTTATAGCTTTGCAGTCTTTCTTCCTTCAATTCTCCCTTTTCAATCGCTAATTTTACTGCACAGCCAATCTCTTTTTCATGCTGGCAATCTCTAAATTTACAACTAGATGAAAGCTGTTCTATTTCCGAAAAGCTGTTAGAAATGCCATCTTCACTATTCCATAATTGAAGTTCCCTCATTCCTGGTGTATCAATTAAGATCGCATGGTTAGGTAATAATACCATCTCACGATTAGTTGTAGTATGCCTTCCCTTTGCATCCGAACCTCTAATTTCCTGTACTTCCTGCTTTTCAAACCCAATCAAATAATTAGTTAAAGTCGATTTACCAACACCTGAAGAACCTAGTAAGGCGATCGTTTTTCCTGGAAGAAGATATGTTTGCAGTTCATCTAATCCCAAATTATTTACAACACTTATTGTAACAATAGGGACACCATAACTAACACCTTCTACTAGCATTATTTTTTCTTTTATATCAACAGCTAGATCGGCTTTGGTTAAAACAATAACAGGATTTGCTCCACTCTCCCATGTTAAAGTTAAATATCTTTCTAATCTTCTTACATTCAAATCTTCATTTAACGAAAAGACCAAAAAGATTGTATCAACATTCGCTGCAACTATTTGCTCTTCCGTATTATTACCAGCAACTTTTCTAGAAAATTTGCTTTTTCTCGGCAAAATAGCAGTAATTGTTCCTTTTCTTTCTTCTTTTCTTGGAGAAACGATAACCCAATCTCCTACAGCAGGATATTCTTCCCTTGATTGAGCATCAAAAGCTAATTTACCAGATACTTCACATAATAGCTCTCCAAAAACGGACCATACTCGATACATCCTTTTATGCTCTAGCGAAATTCTGCCGATTATTTGATTTGTCTTTGCTGCCTTTTCAAATTGTTCTTTTATCTTATTGTTATACCCAATTTTTATTAACTCCATCAATAGACCTCCAAATGTTTACATAATAAAAAACCATGATACAGCCCATGGTTTTTAACAAACATTTAAAAATCCACCATAATAAATCGATTAGTCCTATTATTAAAAAAATAGGAACTTTAATACGAACTTATGGTTGTAACCGTCTGGGCTGTATGCTATATAAGCTATTTACGTGGAATAAAATAATTTTGCTCATAATACATCAGCCTCCTTTCATCAATATCTTTATTATATAAATTTTCTAACTAATTGTAAAGCTATTTTCTCCTTATTCCTTAGGCACTTTCCCTAATCTTTGGCATATTCTATTCTCAGAAAGATTCTTAAATATGGTATTTCATATACACTGAAAAAATTATTATTCCGAGGAGTGAGTAGAATGACCCAAGATCAAAATCACTCAATACAAGAAGCTGGTATGTATAATGTATTAAGTGATTATTATAAATATACTAATCCAGAATTACATGTTTATTACTATCATAAACATCTTCAAAGCTTGAAAAGTGCTTTTAATCATGAAAGTAAATCTGCAATAGTGCCAGATATCCAACGTCAAAAGGAATATGGAAAAATAAGAATATTAAATGGTTCCCTGGCTACCGAAAATGTCGATATTTACCTAAATGGGATGCGTATGTTTAAAGACGTCTCCTTTAAAACAATGAGCAATGATTTAACCATACCTGCAGGAAAATACCAAATAGATATTTATGAAACTGGAAAAATGATTGATACATTATGTAGTCAGAAAATAAATGTAGAGAGTAATGTTTACCATACTTTTGCAATTGGTGGAGTAGATAATAAGCTTAAACTACATGATTATCCTGAATATCCAGTAGTACCTCCTAATGAAACAAAATTACGATTTGTTCAACTTGCAGACAACTTACCACCAATTGATATTGCCGTTCAAAAAGGGGATGTCGTCTTTCCCTCCATCCATTATAAAGGGGCAACTTCTTACTTAGGATTGTATCCAATGACCGTCTTTTTAGAAGCAAGAAAATCACAAACAAAGGAAGTAATCCAAGCATTTCCTGCGATAAGGCTGGAAGCTGATAAAGCATATACGGCCTTTATTGTTAATGGAGCGGAAGACAAAAGTAGTGAATTGCTTCTCTTTTCCTGTTAACAAAAAAAGGCTATCCTTAAAGCTCATACAAACAAATTTCCAATGAGCGTTTAAAGGATTAGCCTTTTTTAAGTTTCTATTCCGTTGGCAGCAATAAGTTAAATTGAATATTATTTTGTTCTAAATCAAACGTACTCATTTCAACTTGCATCCCATTTTTTAAGTCCATATCGGTTAAATGAACATATATTTCTTCATCACTCGGTTGAATATCAACCCATTCTGGGAAATTGTATTGGTTAGCGATAAAATTCATGATGTATGAAACTGGCAATGGCAGCTGACCAATGCTAATTTCTTTTTGTTTTAATAATAAATCACCGTTTTCCAATGCTATTGGTTCAAATGTTAATTTCATTTGAATATCAGTATTAAAAATTGGTAATGTTCCATATAACTCTACTTGATCTGCTATATTTATTTCATAATGAATGGGGCCATTTAATCCTTCTTGTTCTAAATAGTGATTTATTAACTTGGTTAAATCCTCACGATTTGTCGTTACCGCAAAAGGAACTTCTTCTCGCTGTTCTTTCTTCACGATTGTTGACTTCTCAACTGGTCTAAATATCATAATCGCTAAAATAATAATACTAAGTAATAGAACACCTAATAATGTTAAAAAAGCTACTTTCCATTTATTGTTAAACAACCTTTTCTCCTCAATTCTCTTCTGTTTGCAAATTCTCTAGTATATCCGCTAACGGAGCTGTTAACATTTTATTATAGATAGCCTCTGCTATGAGCTTATATCCCTGGTCATTAGGATGAAAATAATCTTCATACAATAAATCTGATGTCGGATTTTCAAAAATACTTTCAATACTTACAAAATAAGTATGATCATATTCTGCTAATACTTTTTCGCTCGTGTTATTCCAATCTGTAACAATTTTATTCATTTCTTTTATATCTGAAAACATCTTAATAAAAGGATTGTATACTCCTACCAATATAATTACTGCATTAGAATTGTTAGTCCGTACATTTGACAGTATTTCGTATAGGTTATTTTCATATTCATTCAATTGTTCATTAAAGGATTCCACTTGTAAATTGGTGAAATTATTTCTTACTACTTTCATAATGTCATTTCCACCAATAGTTATTATGACTCCATCTGCTTTTTGGATTGCTTTGCTTACTTCCTCTGTTTTAATTCTTTTTAATAATTGATCTGACCTGTTGCCTCGTACTCCATAATTAACAAAATCTGCTTTATTTACTCCCTTTGTTTCTTCAAGTAAATCTTGCAGATAAGGAACATACCCTCCTTTTCCAGTGCTGTCACCAACACCTTGTGTAAGGGAATCTCCAACAGATACTATGGACATTTCCTGTGGTAAAAAACTTACCGGAATGTCCTTTTTTTCGGTCACTACAACATCTTTTTCCTTAATATAGAGCGTCTGATTAGAGCAGGAAACAAGCATCAAAAGAGAGAATAATAAAACAAGGAAGGTAAATGGTTTTTTCATTCTTTCACCTACCTTCATTTTTTATAGTATAGCATACTGATAAGGTTTCGAATTATTTTATGCACTTATTTTTTTACCAATAGCCTACCTATATTCATATTATTCGATTTTAAAAAAAGTGAAACGCTTTCTCTCTTTTTCACTTCTTATTTTAGCGTTTTTATTTAAAGTAGAATTGCTGCATGTCTAAACTCAACTATGACTATCCTTTTTAGAAAGTGGAATATAAATCTTAAATATTGTCCCTCTTCCCTTCTCACTTTGTACTTCAATCCGGCCCTTCATTTGTTCTACCATTTGATAACAGACCATTAATCCCATTCCCGTTCCTTTTTCTTTTAATGAATAAAAAGCTGTTCCTAACCGATTTACCTCCTCATCTGTCATTCCAATTCCAGTGTCCTCTATTTCAAACACGCCATCATTCATTGTTGAATATAGATTAATTGTTATAGTCCCTCCATTTTTCATCGCTTCGATTGCATTTTTTAAAATATTTATTAATACCTGCTTCAATTCATTATTATTAGCTTCTATGTATACTTGCTGTATATTCTTCTTAAAGTGAATTCCCTTACTTAGCATTGCATAAGAATGCATTAGATCGATGACTTTATTTGCTAAATCTGCTCCGTCAATCTTCTTTGATTGTTCAACGTCAGGCTTTGCTAGTGATAAATAATCATTAATTATTGTTTCGGCCCTATTCATTTCTTCAATCATCAATTTAATATAGGTTCTTTCTTCTTCACTCATATGTTCTTTCGCATGAAATATTTGTAAAAAACCTTTGACAACCGTCATTGGATTTCTGATCTCATGGGCAACAGATGCCGCAAGCTGGCCAACGGCATTCATTTTCTCTGCCTTTTGCAGCTCACGATTCATCTTCATCGATTCGACAATATTATCCATTTGCTTAAGTGCTTCTTCCATTGTTGTTAATTGAAAATCCTTAGATATTGTACCAAGCTCCTTTGCCGTATTTGTCAATCTGTAAAAAAGAGAGGCAAGATTATCAACGACTTCATTAAAATTTCGCATTAAGCTTTGCAATTCTTTATTTCCACTTAATTCCATTTTTACTTCGAAGTTCCCGAAACTTAATTCATTTAAACTTATCATCATTTGATTTATAGGACGAAGAACTTTATTTAACCACCTTCTTAAGTATAGAAAAATCATTAAATAACTCAACTTTCGCACCAAAAAAATAAGTGCAAATCGTTAGTTGTATTGCGTCTATGGTCTATTAAATATGTTGCTTGACAGTGTTTAATAAAATGAAATAACACCTCATTCTTTGGTATAGTGTAATTGTAGAGAAAACACTACCATACAGAAGAGGTGCTCCCTATATGATAGACCAAAATAGCCAAAACAATCAACTACCAAAAGAACTTAATTCGGTTTTTTCTGAGCTTGAAATGAATAAACACCTGCGCCAAGCAGGAATTAAAAAATCCTTCGGTTTCAGCTGTTCCTACTTATTTCAGCTTGTTTTCTGTTTGATTTTCCAGCACAAAAATTGGTTTTCACTTCTTGATTCAAAGAAAGCCGATCAGTTTCCAGCCAAAGATGCCGTCTATCGCTTTTTAAACCAATCAACTTTTAATTGGCGCCGTTTCTTACTACTGTTGAGCATTTTTACTATTCAAAAGGTGACTCGCCTTACGAATAAAGAGCGTCCAAAAGTACTGATTATCGATGATTCTGCGTATGACCGAAATCGTAGTAAAAAGGTAGAGCTTCTCGCTCGTTGTTTTGATCATGCTTCCCTGAAAATGCGTTTCTTTAAGGGGTTTCGTATGCTCACTTTGGGCTGGTCAGATGGCTATACATTTATGCCAATTGACTTTTCTTTAGTCAGTTCAAAAAAGTCTCAAATCAATGGTATCTCTGAAAAAATTGATAAACGTACTTGTGGATACAAGCGTCGAGAAAATGCATTACAAACTGAGCCTGAACAAGTTCCTGACATGATTAAACGTGCATTAGCCAATGGGATAGATGCAAGTTATGTCCTTATGGATTCTTGGTTTACATTGCCACCACTTGTAAAGTCTATTGTGGATCAAGGATTAGACGTAATTGGTATGGTCAAAGAAACAAAACAACGTTATAACGTAAACGGGGAGATGGTTTCTTTAAAGCAACTATACCGCCTAGCTGGACCCATTCAATCCAAGAAAGGAATTCTTCGTTCCATCCATACGATCATGGCTAATGGAACACCAATTAAAGTGGTATTCATTCAAAACAGAAATAAGAAAAGCGACTGGCTTGCCATCCTCAGCACAGACTGCACTCTTTCAGAACAGGAGATCGTCCGAATCTATGGAATGCGCTGGGATATCGAGGTATTCTTTAAGGCGGCCAAATCTCTTTTGAAACTTGAAAAAGAATTCCAAAGCCGTTCATATGACGCGCTTATTTGCCATACAACGATTGTGTTTTCTCGTTTTATCGTTCTGTCGTGGCAGAATCGCTGTAATACCGATCAACGCACAATAGGTGGTCTGTTTTACGAATTATGCGATGAAGTAAATGAACTTGATTGGGCTGTCGCATTACAGCAATTGATCGAGCTTCTTCAAGATGCACTTAAACAAACGAATAAGAAAATCAAAAAAATAATTCAAAGTCAACTTGAACAGTGGATCGCTGGCCTTCCTAATTATATCAAGGCTTATTTGCCGATATCACTCTGCGAAAGTTGAG
>NZ_JVDT01000217.1 GCF_001076885.1 Bacillus sp. 522_BSPC | reverse complement strand
CCATAACCACTCCCTTTTCAGCCAAATTTGTTTTTTATCAGCCAAAACACTCCCTTTTCAGCCAAAACCATCAACTTCTCCAAAAATTAAAAGAAAAGCAGAGGACTATCCCCCCTGCTTTTCCCATCAATACTTACGCTACATCTTCATCCTTTTTCTGCGAATTAACAAGAATTTTCTCCAGTTCTTCTAATGATCTACCTTTTGTTTCAGGTACAAACTTCCAAATAAATAGTGCTGATAATAGACTCATAATTCCATAGAAGGAATAGGTTAAGCCACCACTTACCTCCATCATCGCTGGGTATGTGGAAGAAATAAAGTAGTTTGCTGCCCATTGTGCTGCTACCGCAATTGCAACAGCTTGTGCTCTAACTCTATTCGGGAAGATTTCTGAGATTAGCACCCACACTACTGGTCCCCATGACATCATAAAGGATGCAGTATAAATAATAATGAATATCAAGGTCGCAATGCCAATTTTGTTTGAGAAAGCCATAGCAGCTACTCCAAACATACCAATTGTCATTCCAACAGAACCAATAATTAATAGTGGCTTACGTCCAAATTTATCAACCGTAAAGATGGCGATAAGAGTAAACACAACATTGACTAAGCCCATAATAATCGTTTGGAACATGGAAGCATCTCTTGCCGCACCCATGCTTTCAAAAATACGTGGGGCATAATAGAGAGCTACATTGATTCCAACGAATTGCTGAAAGACTGATAATAATATTCCAACAACTACAATTTTTTTGCCGAAAGTAAACAGCTTTGCTTTTGATTTATTGTTTTCATTAAAGGATGCCTTAATTTCAAACATAGTCGCTTTGGCCATTGTTTTTTCATATATTCTGGACAAAACAGTCATTGCCTTTTCATCCTGATTCTTCGACACGAGATAACGTGGTGTTTCTGGAACCGTGAATAATAACACCAAGAATAGGATTGCAGGTATTGCTTCAGATAGGAACATATAGCGCCAACCAATGTCATTTAACCATTCCAACGTTTGCCCACTTGCAATACCCCAGTTTACAAAATAAACGACAAGCATTCCAAAGATAATCGCAAATTGGTTTAAAGAAACCAATGTACCTCTAATTTTTGGAGGTGCCATTTCCCCGATATACATAGGTGAGATTGCTGAAGCTAAGCCGACACCAATTCCCCCAATAATTCGATAGATGTTAAAAGTAATGAGTAGAGCATAGCTTGGTTCTCCTTGTGTGAAAAACAAAAATTCTGGAAACGCAGATCCAAGAGCTGAAATTAAAAATAGTACCGCTGCAATAATAAGGGAATATTTGCGTCCGAAATTTGTAGCGAAGTAACCAGATATAAACCCACCAATAATACAACCTATTAAAGCACTTGAAACGGTAATTCCATGTACAAGGGAACTAAGACCTAATCCATCTGAAAAATAGGCTTGAAGGGATCCTTCTGCTCCAGAAATTACTGCTGTATCATAACCAAATAACAAGCCTCCAAGTGTCGCAACCAACGTGATTAGTACAATATAAAAATAACTATTTTTATTTACCATATGTTTGAAAGAGACTTAATCTCCTTCTTTCCTCCCCTCTTATGATTACTGATAGCCTTTTCATTTCAGCTAATAATAATCACTTTTTTAGTATTCATAGTATTTTTTAGTCTACTAACCTCCTAACCTAACAATACTAAGATGATTCCGTTTTCATTTCTATTTAATAAAGCACTTCATTCATTCATTTCATACTATTAAATTATCACGAAAGCGTATTCTTGATAGCACTTTCATCTTCACTTTTTTGTTATCATCTAGACTTTCTTGTAAAATCCTTACTTCTCTTTGTTTTATTAAGGATTGTTTAGCAATGCTCAGCACTAAAAAAACAGCGACCAATGATCGCTGTTTTTACTGCTGATATTTTAGTCTATATTCACTCGGGCTCATTCCCGTCTCTTTTTTAAATACTCTACTAAACTTTCGCACCAAAAAAATAAGTGCAAATCGTTAGTTGTATTGCGTCTATGGTCTATTAAATATGTTGCTTGACAGTGTTTAATAAAATGAAATAACACCTCATTCTTTGGTATAGTGTAATTGTAGAGAAAACACTACCATACAGAAGAGGTGCTCCCTATATGATAGACCAAAATAGCCAAAACAATCAACTACCAAAAGAACTTAATTCGGTTTTTTCTGAGCTTGAAATGAATAAACACCTGCGCCAAGCAGGAATTAAAAAATCCTTCGGTTTCAGCTGTTCCTACTTATTTCAGCTTGTTTTCTGTTTGATTTTCCAGCACAAAAATTGGTTTTCACTTCTTGATTCAAAGAAAGCCGATCAGTTTCCAGCCAAAGATGCCGTCTATCGCTTTTTAAACCAATCAACTTTTAATTGGCGCCGTTTCTTACTACTGTTGAGCATTTTTACTATTCAAAAGGTGACTCGCCTTACGAATAAAGAGCGTCCAAAAGTACTGATTATCGATGATTCTGCGTATGACCGAAATCGTAGTAAAAAGGTAGAGCTTCTCGCTCGTTGTTTTGATCATGCTTCCCTGAAAATGCGTTTCTTTAAGGGGTTTCGTATGCTCACTTTGGGCTGGTCAGATGGCTATACATTTATGCCAATTGACTTTTCTTTAGTCAGTTCAAAAAAGTCTCAAATCAATGGTATCTCTGAAAAAATTGATAAACGTACTTGTGGATACAAGCGTCGAGAAAATGCATTACAAACTGAGCCTGAACAAGTTCCTGACATGATTAAACGTGCATTAGCCAATGGGATAGATGCAAGTTATGTCCTTATGGATTCTTGGTTTACATTGCCACCACTTGTAAAGTCTATTGTGGATCAAGGATTAGACGTAATTGGTATGGTCAAAGAAACAAAACAACGTTATAACGTAAACGGGGAGATGGTTTCTTTAAAGCAACTATACCGCCTAGCTGGACCCATTCAATCCAAGAAAGGAATTCTTCGTTCCATCCATACGATCATGGCTAATGGAACACCAATTAAAGTGGTATTCATTCAAAACAGAAATAAGAAAAGCGACTGGCTTGCCATCCTCAGCACAGACTGCACTCTTTCAGAACAGGAGATCGTCCGAATCTATGGAATGCGCTGGGATATCGAGGTATTCTTTAAGGCGGCCAAATCTCTTTTGAAACTTGAAAAAGAATTCCAAAGCCGTTCATATGACGCGCTTATTTGCCATACAACGATTGTGTTTTCTCGTTTTATCGTTCTGTCGTGGCAGAATCGCTGTAATACCGATCAACGCACAATAGGTGGTCTGTTTTACGAATTATGCGATGAAGTAAATGAACTTGATTGGGCTGTCGCATTACAGCAATTGATCGAGCTTCTTCAAGATGCACTTAAACAAACGAATAAGAAAATCAAAAAAATAATTCAAAGTCAACTTGAACAGTGGATCGCTGGCCTTCCTAATTATATCAAGGCTTATTTGCCGATATCACTCTGCGAAAGTTGAG
>NZ_JVDT01000216.1 GCF_001076885.1 Bacillus sp. 522_BSPC | reverse complement strand
TCTACTTTTTTCGATATTTTCTGACTATGAAAAAGGTATGTGGGACAAAGAATATTTTTAAAGTCGCCTAAATATGATAGAATTAATTTGCCATAAAGTATTTTGATAAGTGACCCCGTGACCTTCGTAAGAAGGGTGATTCGCCAAAATCAAGGATCATTTTCATATATTTTGTGGCTTCGCTATTTATATCCTCCGACATGCCACTTATCTTCCCCAAGCTGATAAAGAAGCTATGAATCCAATTTATACATGTTAAGAAACGATTTAGATAAAACCTGACTAATTGGCGGCTGCCTTTTGCTTTTTTCCTTTGAAGAATTTTCTTCACTCGTTCTAAAACTGTATGAATAGTATGTTGAAAATACGGGATGAGAAAGTCCGGAAGAATAGAGATATTCACTTCACATTGTAAACATCTTAGGCGACAAATTGGGATCCGTACGGTTGTCTCATCAGTTATTCCATAACGCCAGTAATAGCCGTTACGATGAAGATTCCCATGGGAATGACATTTGCAGTTTGGGCATTGATCAAACAATGGAAATTCATTCTTTTTTCCTCTTTCCCCATACTCCACTAGGCTAATACCAAAATCATGAAATTTGATCATAAAAAAACTCCCCCTTCTAATATGCAAAAAATTTAGCACATTATTCCAGAGAAGTATATAAACAATTCTGAAGGAATTTGAAAATTCCAACGGTATTTGAGAGGATATAAAGTGACAGTTTACAAATATAGCCTTTTTCCAATACATATTTAACGGGAATAGGTAACATATAATCAGTAATTTCACCTTTCCTTGCATCATCTATATGTTGTGATAATACACACATAATTGAGTGACCGCAGTCTGGCAGCCACACATAATAATAGTCGAGTTCTTTAGGTAGTTGAGAATGATAAGATCGTAATTTTCCAATCATAAAACATCCCTTCCTTCGTCATTAATTTTCTCTTTACTTCCTTTTACAAACAGTTAAATTTGTTACTGGCTAATAATTCCCAAGCGTTAATTTGAATCTCTATGGAAGGCAAACCATTTAATGCTCCTCAAGAATACGAATTTCTTTAACAATTTTGTGCTCAATGTTTGCTAGATAATTTTGTTGTTTTTCTGACATTTCAGGCCAAAATCTATCAAATAATGAACGGATGATACTCAATTTCTCTTCTAAGTCTCGTAATCTTTTATGCCTTGAATTAATCATTCTCTGCCACCCCCTAAAAATTTAACGAAGGTCTGGGCAAACCTTCATTATTTTTCTATCAAAATCCCCTCATTTTACGAACTTAATAGGCAGATACGTTAATACCAGTAGTAGATTCGAATTTATCTACTAATTCATTCGACATCCTCGCAACTCTTTCATAATTGATTAAGGCCTTTCTATAGTCAGAACCTAAGTTTTCCCATCTTACTTTACTTATTCTGGCTACATTTTGTAGATTTGACCTCAATTGGTTGTTAGAAATCTCCTCGATCCTATATTTTGTTTTGCTGCTGTTAACTTCAACCAAAATGAAATGAAACCCCTCTTCGATAAACAGATTGATGATATCCTTCTTAAAAATCGAACGATCCTGTACAGCAATCGTGTCGATATCTTGCTTTCTTAATAAACTGATAAAATACTGCGCAACTACTGGATTACTGTTATATGAATGGTAATTGGCAACACTTACCCCTTTAACATTTTCTAATAACACCTCTAGTACGCGGCTTTTCATTTCTAAGTCTATGCTGTCATCCCTTTCAGCACTTAAGTGAACCATATACCCAACTTTATTGACTGTATTTTTTTGCATAGTAACTCTCCTCCTTAATATCTAAGTTCAGAATGTTCTGGCCCCTTTATTTAGAATGGTGCTCGATTGCACCCCATGTTTTTTGGCATCCTTTTTAATTATTCAGGTGTCTCATAATAAAACACAAATACAGCAATTTTCTTTTACGTTTTTGTCCTCCATTGTCTAGTTTCATGCCCTCCTTGTTATCAAGTCCCATATACGAGTAGTTGATTTATACTTATTCATCGTCTCTTGGATCATCTGATTAAATTCTTCAGTTGACCACAATAGATCCTCTCCTTCAAGATATTTACTAGCAATTTCCCTTATTTCATTTGGAATCACTAAAATATCAAATGGTTTGTTTTTCTCATCAACTAAAAAGTACTGCATTCGTTCTTGATTAATTAAATAGAACAATTCATTCACCTGTAATGTCTTATCAAACCAAGAGTGGTAAATCTTATTTCTCATCCCACTAAACCTTGTCATGAAGATTAAACCATTTGCTTTTTCGTTTCCTTTTACAGTCGCCCTTACATTTGCATAGTGTGATTTCATTAATTTTTCCAACTTATAGTTAAAATCTTTAATGATGAACACTGTCTCATTGGTATTCAATTTTTGATTATAAATTACAACAGCATTCATAAAACCCGGTTTCATATTTCTGCTGGCATCTTCCATTTTCAACAATTAATCTCCCCCTTACAATTTCCGTTTACCCAAAAGTAAACTTTTGTTCTGTTAAATTAATAAAAAGTGGACATTTGGTTCAAACTGTAGATTTATGATATCACTGTTGTTTATTATTTGTAAATACCCAAAAGTAAACTTTTTTAAAAACGAAAACAAACTTAGTGGACATTTGGTTCAATTAATAATATTATTTATTTAAATCATATTTTGGGGTGAAACGTTATGAGTGATGAAAAAGTAATGATTGGGGATCGCCTACAGATTCTGTTAGACAAGAACAATATGGACATTTCAAAAGGATCTTTAATGGATAAACATGGTTTTAACAAATCAAATTTACACAAATACATTACGAATGTTAGAAGACCTGCCTTAGAAGACATCATAAAATTAGCAAATATTTTTAATACCTCTGTAGATTACTTGGTTGGTAACAGGGAATATATATTAGATACTTGGGCTCCAGATTATTTAGAGGAATTTGCAAATTATGCAGCAGAAAAAGTTAAAGAACATTTCTTAGAAAAGCAAGGGATTCAATTGCCTGAAAATGATTCGAACTACATTTTATTGTTTGCATTAACCCATCTATTGGCTTCTGAAGGCAAATCTTTTGAAGATTTTACAGAGGAAGAAAAAGAAGTTCAAAAAGAATTAATAGATTATATAATCGCAATTTATTATGGATCTATTAGAATGACTCAACAACAACATTTCCATATTGATGAACTAAAGGGTATGTTAGGTAGTATTTTTAATAATATTGATGGTGACTATAGTTTCAAGGACGCTTCAATAATAAATGAACTAGAAAAGCGTAAAGACAAGACTGATGAGGAAAAAATTGAAATATTAAAATCATATATCCATGTAAATATGAGGAATAGTCAAAAAGCATTAGAATTACTTCAGGAACTTAGCGAAAGAAAATAATATTGTTTACGTAAGGCTAAACATCATAGCAGCCTTATTTCTTCAAATAAAAAGACCAAACAGTAATAATAATCTGTTTGGTCTTTTAAGACATCCAAGAAAAGGATTTACACAAGAAAAACACTCAAGATATTAAGGAGTACCATCAGGAATCTAAGGGGAAGTTTCCTGAAACCTTTATCTGATACCTTTATTTTCTCTATCCAATGTTAAAACCCTTGTTTTTTCGGAAAACTTTAAGAAACATTTCGAATTATTACTGTTTAGAGTCAGTAAACACTACTTGCCGTCCACTTAACATTTCAGATAAAGTATAATACCAGCCTCCTGCATTATTTTTTTCAGGCCGCGGATTATGAGACAAGGAAATATGATCATTTTCAGAGAGAATATAAAATCTATATGTGTCGTTCCTCTTGAAACCATGCCCACTTTTTCTTTCCTGTATGTATGCTAATAACCTTTCTTTATATAAAAAATCACTTTCAGAAATATCCTTCAGAACTGATAAGTTTTCTGGAGCAAGAATCAAAATGTCTTCAATCTTATACAATTTATTCATCACTCCACCGCCCTTTTGGCGAAAAGTTATGAAAAGAGGGTCACGATAGTTATATGAAGGTGTATCTGGACAAGCATGTATATGGTAGTTGGTAATTACTTCAAAGGTTTTACCTGCTGGAACAGATAGTATTTCTTTTTCATAATAGTGCATACCTTTATCTACTCCTGTAATAAATTTATGGTAATCCGTTAAAACCGAAATTTTTGTTGAATCTAAATTTAATTTAAGCGCTTGATTTAGCACCTCTATCATTTCAACCCATGTAATTGAAACAAATGCTTCTGTCTTAAAAGATTGTTTATACTTTGTCAAGGCTACAGCAATTTTAGGTACATGTTCATCATGTGGGAAGTATTTAGGATTAATGTATCTCTGAAGTTGTTCTTCTAGACTATGGTTAATATCTAATTTAATGTTTTTTGCTTCAATAATTAATACAAGCACTTTTTTGCTATTGTGATAAAAAGTAAGGGTTATATCCCTTCTAATCTTATCCTCTCCCTCACTAATCATTTCTGCATCAACTTTTAAGAAATCAGAACTCAAAAATTGAAGAAATTCATTTTTACAAAGGCTTTTCTTAATAACTTCTTGTATTTTATTTACAGAAAGGAATTCTATTAAAAACTCCGAGGACAGACTAAATAAATATGCTAGGCCCTTAGTTTGCTTGGTTTCACGATCACCATCAATTAAATCAAACAGGGATGACTTATATTTACTACTTTCATTTTGATACAATCTAAAAACAGCGTTATTCAAATGATTAAACATAAAATGACCCCTAATCATTATTTAGTTCAGTTCCAGATAATCTATTTCAACTTTAATAGATTAACTAATAAAGTTAACCCCTCCACAAATCCTCAACGGCATTTTGTTTATCCTCTTCAGTAGGAGCAGAATACCGAAGTACCATTTCGGCGCTTGTATGACCACTGAGTGATTGGATTACGCTTATGTCTTGGCCATTTCGCACAAGAGATGTGATAAAAGTATGTCTCAACGCATGCACATTAAACCCTTGCTTTTCTAGTATATACTGAACGGCTCTTGTACTAATTCTTTTACCCCTATTTGATAGAAATAGAGGTTCTCCAGAATCCTTTCTTTCTTCAAGATATTTTAGTAATGCTCTTCGTACTTCCTTGTTTAAGGGAATTGACCTTTCTTTATTTCCTTTACCTCTACGGACTTTAACTTCCCCTTTTCGATCACTCAACACAATATCTGACCTATCCAAAGAAACCAACTCTGAAAGGCGTAATCCACTATTTAACAGTAATTGTACTATTGCCATATCCCGTTTGTTTTCATTTCTATCAATTTCTCTTATTAAACGGTTAACTTCAAGACGATCAAGTGCTTTAGGTGCTTCGTTCTTATAATCAACTGGTTTGACTACAGCAATATCTTCAATTGTATTTTCTTTATTAGACCATTTGCTAAACTTCTTAATCGCATTCCAAATTTTATTTATAGTTGCTGCGCTCTTACGCCTACTCACTAAATAATCAATATATTGTTGAACATCACTTCTAGCATAGCAATTTAAGTCAGTTCCAGCACCTTCTAACCATTCATTAAATTGCTTAATTGCATGAACATAAGTTTTAATTGTTTGCTCTGATTTTCCCCTTAATGCTTCTTCTGCAAATTGGTTAATCATATACTCTCCTCCACACTTTTTGGCTTAAATAATTCTATGCAATATTTTTTTGCTGTTAATGGCAGTTTTTTATCCCATTTTCACTGTTATTTGGTCGCATGATAGCATGGAATACCTATTCTACGCAATAAATCTATGCAATCTTAGAAATACTTCTTTTCTGAGTACAAAAAAAAGAACCTTTCCAGTATATAACCTGATAATCGGAAGGTTCTTTTATTGTTATTTAATTCATAAATACATTTACTTAAAATTCTTTTTCTATCTTTATATTGTCATTTGTCTTCCATACCTATTAAAGGTCAACTTACTTAGTATGCTGGTGGTAAAATTCGGTATGATACTGTTACTTCATCATCGTAGTATCCATACTTATGCCAATCTTTTTTAGATATTATCCTACACGAAAAACTAAGGAGGTGAGAAACATGTTCATTTTTAATTTCTAAAGTAAATTTACTTCCTTTAAGATTATTTACTAGTTGATCACTTATTCTCCATTCAACATCGTATGACTCTTCCTCAAAATTTGGATCAATTTGCACTTCTATAGATAAATAATCTCCCGGACGTAAAAAAAACTCCTCATTTTCATGAAATTGCTTTATACCACAACCTGCACCAGTATCTACCATTTGGTTACGGTGTACCTCGTTTCCAAAGGAATCAACAAACTTCATAATAGTTGGAACATTATAAATCACATTTAGTCCCTTCTTTCTATAGTATTCTTTTAAAGAATCTATAATATCATTGCTGTAACAAATAATTTGCTCTGCTTGTCTTACACTAATTGGATTTGCATGTGCCAATTGGTTTCTAGGATCAATTATTTTTTTTATAGTAAACCTTGCATGATCCGCTCCGAATGGGAAAACTTCTCCTAAAGCATCTTTAAAGAAAGCACTAAAATTATTTGGATTGCATATGATATCTATCAAGTTATCCAATAGTGTTGCATCAATGAGTCTTGGATACCTAAAAGGTTCCCTTTCCTTTCTTGCCTTAATGTCATTTCCTATGCTGTTCTTAATGACACTATCTCCATTTTCCTTCTTTACAAATAAATAGTCTGAACCATATGCTTCAGTAAAGGAATCATCAACTAATCGTCTTAACCAATTTTCAAGTGACTCAATTTTCTTTTTACAAGTACTCCGCAGTTCTTCTTCTTGAATTTTGTGTAATGACATTAAAAATTCTCCTTAAATTAATCTATCTTATATTGAGTTTAATTCGCTGACATACTCAATTCCTTGATTTCAATACCATTCTACCAATTCCTAAAAATGATTTATATATTTCATTTTTATGTATAAATAAATGTTCACACATAAAAAATCTTTGTCCATTTTGTTCCTAATGCTCCTTCTTCGTTTCAGACTCCTCTTCACACGGTAATCTAATAATTTTTTACTAAATTTACCATACAATTAATTACTAAATTACATGCTAAAAGCAGTGCTATTTCTTGTGAGAAATACACCGCTTTAATACTTGTTTTTTACATATACTTTTCCTTTAAAGGTACCCCAAAAGACAACGGCTTAATACATTACTTCTATTTTTTGCGAGAACACTTTGATACCTAATTAAAGAAAATAATAGCCCATATTACTCCGATATTAAATGTCATTAAACTAGTCCATTCTAGTGTTTTCTCAATTCTATTTGCCATAGTTTCTGACATGAAACCTTTTATCCTATTAAAAATGAAAGACTTCATTAAGGTTATTGCGAAAAAGATTGCTACTGCAATGATGCAGCCATTTGCAATGCGGTTGATACTGTCTACTAAAACCTGCAACTCATTTGTCATTAAGATTAGCCCCTTTATCAAAATGTTTGTTTACTCACCTATTCTTTATATTTCTCTGCAACAAAACCTTTATTTTTTCTGAGTTTCACTTTGAAAAATCATATTGAATCTACAAAGGTTGGAAATATTGCGATCCGAAAATTCACAAGATTAGTCAAAGGGCTTAACCTTAAATTCCGTCAAAATGTACTGAATTTCGCATTATACTGTCAAATTAAATAAATGTTATTGAAAATCTAATTTATTCGTTTTTTTTCTTTTTTCTAGACAGTAAACAATCACTTTAATTACTATATATGGATTTTTTTCGGACGTGGAATTTATTATTTTCATTAATAAAATTTTCCTAAAAGTAAGACATGGAACTCACATAAACTACTATATTTGGTCCCGTTTTTTAAAAGAAAAGACCAAATAGCATATATCACTATCTGGTCTTAAGTGTATAGTTTTTATTCCAAACGAAAGGAGCGTATACACAAGAAGGGTCCTAAGACGTTTCAAGAAACACTAACCATCAGGATACTATGAGGAATCTTTAGTCCTGACACTGTCTTCTATTAATATTGGCAGGAATTAAGTATAATTTAACCTTGATTTCCCGTTCAAAATTTATATAGGATTAACTATTTCTCGTCATTCTTAATCACCTTAAATTCTAATTTCTTCTTTTCTTTTTCCATTCTCTTGAAATATTCCTTCAGAAATTCTTTCCAATCAATAGGCTTTTCCATCTATTTCCCCTCCCTCAATTTTAAAAATATTGTTAGCGTAATTTTTAAAGTCTCAACTTTCGCAGAGTGATATCGGCAAATAAGCCTTGATATAATTAGGAAGGCCAGCGATCCACTGTTCAAGTTGACTTTGAATTATTTTTTTGATTTTCTTATTCGTTTGTTTAAGTGCATCTTGAAGAAGCTCGATCAATTGCTGTAATGCGACAGCCCAATCAAGTTCATTTACTTCATCGCATAATTCGTAAAACAGACCACCTATTGTGCGTTGATCGGTATTACAGCGATTCTGCCACGACAGAACGATAAAACGAGAAAACACAATCGTTGTATGGCAAATAAGCGCGTCATATGAACGGCTTTGGAATTCTTTTTCAAGTTTCAAAAGAGATTTGGCCGCCTTAAAGAATACCTCGATATCCCAGCGCATTCCATAGATTCGGACGATCTCCTGTTCTGAAAGAGTGCAGTCTGTGCTGAGGATGGCAAGCCAGTCGCTTTTCTTATTTCTGTTTTGAATGAATACCACTTTAATTGGTGTTCCATTAGCCATGATCGTATGGATGGAACGAAGAATTCCTTTCTTGGATTGAATGGGTCCAGCTAGGCGGTATAGTTGCTTTAAAGAAACCATCTCCCCGTTTACGTTATAACGTTGTTTTGTTTCTTTGACCATACCAATTACGTCTAATCCTTGATCCACAATAGACTTTACAAGTGGTGGCAATGTAAACCAAGAATCCATAAGGACATAACTTGCATCTATCCCATTGGCTAATGCACGTTTAATCATGTCAGGAACTTGTTCAGGCTCAGTTTGTAATGCATTTTCTCGACGCTTGTATCCACAAGTACGTTTATCAATTTTTTCAGAGATACCATTGATTTGAGACTTTTTTGAACTGACTAAAGAAAAGTCAATTGGCATAAATGTATAGCCATCTGACCAGCCCAAAGTGAGCATACGAAACCCCTTAAAGAAACGCATTTTCAGGGAAGCATGATCAAAACAACGAGCGAGAAGCTCTACCTTTTTACTACGATTTCGGTCATACGCAGAATCATCGATAATCAGTACTTTTGGACGCTCTTTATTCGTAAGGCGAGTCACCTTTTGAATAGTAAAAATGCTCAACAGTAGTAAGAAACGGCGCCAATTAAAAGTTGATTGGTTTAAAAAGCGATAGACGGCATCTTTGGCTGGAAACTGATCGGCTTTCTTTGAATCAAGAAGTGAAAACCAATTTTTGTGCTGGAAAATCAAACAGAAAACAAGCTGAAATAAGTAGGAACAGCTGAAACCGAAGGATTTTTTAATTCCTGCTTGGCGCAGGTGTTTATTCATTTCAAGCTCAGAAAAAACCGAATTAAGTTCTTTTGGTAGTTGATTGTTTTGGCTATTTTGGTCTATCATATAGGGAGCACCTCTTCTGTATGGTAGTGTTTTCTCTACAATTACACTATACCAAAGAATGAGGTGTTATTTCATTTTATTAAACACTGTCAAGCAACATATTTAATAGACCATAGACGCAATACAACTAACGATTTGCACTTATTTTTTTGGTGCGAAAGTT
>NZ_JVDT01000215.1 GCF_001076885.1 Bacillus sp. 522_BSPC | reverse complement strand
TCGTCTTTAAAGATTAGTTATTTAGTTTTGTCCCAGCTTCTTTTATTCTGACAATAGTGGAAAAAAAGGAAATAAATCTTCTATGACAGGTGAACGTATTTGTAGAAAATGGGAGAAATGAAACTAGAGAAGTGGATTCAGGCTGCGACTCTTAGCAACAAACTTTACAAAACTTAGCCTATTAAATAAAAAAATGGAGTAATTAAAGGGAATTTAAGCGAAAATGTCGAATCAAGTTAATAATTATATTTACGTACACTTATAAGTAAAGCAGTGTATTTAATTGTGAAATTGTGTGTTAAAAGCATTAGATATAACCTTATTGACTGATACAGACCAAGGAATATAAGAAATAGGTGGCCAGTATGATAAAAAAAATATGTAATATTCCGTTTGTGAATAAAAAACAAGTAGTATCTTTTTTTCTGCCTTTTTTCCTTTTAATTCTTTTTATGACATTCATTTTTTATTTTCATTATCAAGATTTAAAAATACATGTTGAAAATGATGGAGAAGAAGTTTTAACTTCATTAAGTAAAAATGTTTCTTTTCAAATGAAATTATGGAAAAGTAATACTTCTAATCAAATTTTACAAAACGTGATCCATTCAACTGATTTTAACAATAAACTTTCAGAGATGCCGGAGAATATATATATATCAATAATAGAAGAAAATGAAGAACAGGCTCCTATAGCAGTTATTTCTCCCCAAGATTTAAAATTGGAAATCAATTATGTTAATACTTTAGCAGATAAAGCAATGGACGTTTACAATAAATCAATTGCATCGCATGATATGCAGCATAGTAGCATATACAGATTAAAGGAAGAGTATTATATGAGTTCCTTTACACCTATTAATGATGAAAATGGACAATTAGTCGGAATTATAGGGATGGACACGAAGATCAATGATCAATTCATTTTTTTTAAGAAGATAATCATTCAAACTGGTTTGTTTATTTTAATAAGTTATTTACTCAACTTTCGCAGAGTGATATCGGCAAATAAGCCTTGATATAATTAGGAAGGCCAGCGATCCACTGTTCAAGTTGACTTTGAATTATTTTTTTGATTTTCTTATTCGTTTGTTTAAGTGCATCTTGAAGAAGCTCGATCAATTGCTGTAATGCGACAGCCCAATCAAGTTCATTTACTTCATCGCATAATTCGTAAAACAGACCACCTATTGTGCGTTGATCGGTATTACAGCGATTCTGCCACGACAGAACGATAAAACGAGAAAACACAATCGTTGTATGGCAAATAAGCGCGTCATATGAACGGCTTTGGAATTCTTTTTCAAGTTTCAAAAGAGATTTGGCCGCCTTAAAGAATACCTCGATATCCCAGCGCATTCCATAGATTCGGACGATCTCCTGTTCTGAAAGAGTGCAGTCTGTGCTGAGGATGGCAAGCCAGTCGCTTTTCTTATTTCTGTTTTGAATGAATACCACTTTAATTGGTGTTCCATTAGCCATGATCGTATGGATGGAACGAAGAATTCCTTTCTTGGATTGAATGGGTCCAGCTAGGCGGTATAGTTGCTTTAAAGAAACCATCTCCCCGTTTACGTTATAACGTTGTTTTGTTTCTTTGACCATACCAATTACGTCTAATCCTTGATCCACAATAGACTTTACAAGTGGTGGCAATGTAAACCAAGAATCCATAAGGACATAACTTGCATCTATCCCATTGGCTAATGCACGTTTAATCATGTCAGGAACTTGTTCAGGCTCAGTTTGTAATGCATTTTCTCGACGCTTGTATCCACAAGTACGTTTATCAATTTTTTCAGAGATACCATTGATTTGAGACTTTTTTGAACTGACTAAAGAAAAGTCAATTGGCATAAATGTATAGCCATCTGACCAGCCCAAAGTGAGCATACGAAACCCCTTAAAGAAACGCATTTTCAGGGAAGCATGATCAAAACAACGAGCGAGAAGCTCTACCTTTTTACTACGATTTCGGTCATACGCAGAATCATCGATAATCAGTACTTTTGGACGCTCTTTATTCGTAAGGCGAGTCACCTTTTGAATAGTAAAAATGCTCAACAGTAGTAAGAAACGGCGCCAATTAAAAGTTGATTGGTTTAAAAAGCGATAGACGGCATCTTTGGCTGGAAACTGATCGGCTTTCTTTGAATCAAGAAGTGAAAACCAATTTTTGTGCTGGAAAATCAAACAGAAAACAAGCTGAAATAAGTAGGAACAGCTGAAACCGAAGGATTTTTTAATTCCTGCTTGGCGCAGGTGTTTATTCATTTCAAGCTCAGAAAAAACCGAATTAAGTTCTTTTGGTAGTTGATTGTTTTGGCTATTTTGGTCTATCATATAGGGAGCACCTCTTCTGTATGGTAGTGTTTTCTCTACAATTACACTATACCAAAGAATGAGGTGTTATTTCATTTTATTAAACACTGTCAAGCAACATATTTAATAGACCATAGACGCAATACAACTAACGATTTGCACTTATTTTTTTGGTGCGAAAGTT
>NZ_JVDT01000214.1 GCF_001076885.1 Bacillus sp. 522_BSPC | reverse complement strand
TTCGTATTTATTGTTAGCTGAAATGTTTATGTCCCAGCCTCTTACCTTAAAAAAATTCCCTAATCAAAATTCCATATGTTTATAGTTGTACCATTCTTCTATTCTTAGTAAAATAGACAGTAAGAATGGTTAGACTATGGAGGATTCTATGAAGAAACGAAAAAATAGATTACAAAAGATTGTTGTATATTTAATGATCTTTATTATGCTAGCATCTACACTGTTAATCGGAATTGGAATGTTATTTTAACCGAAGACTATCTTACTAATGGAAGAACTAAGCAGTCTGAATACACGTAAACTCCTATGGGAGCTGCGAGAAAGGGAATACCCCTAAAGCCGAGAAGGCTAAAGCGCAGCCCCATGGTAAGCGAAATGTATTCAGACTGCGGGTAATACAACAAACTTTTTTTGAAAGCTTCTTGCCAAAAACAAAAACAGTTCGTGTTTATTACTACCTGAAACGATGTTGTCCCAGCTCCTTTTTTATTCATGAATAGCCCCATACTCTTTTGCTAATTCCTCAAAGCTTTTATCTGACCTTGTTATTAGAACTTTGGTTCCTAATGGTATTAAATCATAAATCGATTCTACTGCCTCATTTTGCATACGGACACAGCCATTGGACACATAATTTCCAATAGTGCCTGGATTATTAGTTCCATGAATACCATATATTCTTCCATCTGTATTCTTCGCATCAAAACCAATCCACCGTGTTCCCAAAGGATTATCTTCATGTCCGCCAGCGATATTTTTTTTGCGATAATACGGTTCTACTGCTTTAACTGTAATGGTAAATAAGCCATCTGGTGTTAAGTCTTCTGTTTTTCCTGTCGATACACTAATAATAGTTTGAACTCTATTTTCATCTATTATGGATAATTGATTGGTTTTTTTGTTTATAATAACAAAAGAATCTCCTGGTAAAGGGTTTTGCCCTAATGGCCATATAGGTGAGACAGTTAGGAAAATAGAAAGAATAAGTTTCAGCATACAATCACACTCGCTTTTTTTCTTAGTGTATGTGGATGCTTATTCTTTATACGATAAGGAATCGTAATCCTAATAGGATTCATTCAGCTTCACTGAGTACGAAAAAGATTCCTTCATCCTAGAGACGAAGAAATCTAATTGTATTCAATATTATAGCATTTTTTCCAAAAATTCTTTTGCGCGTTCTGTTTTTGGATTGGTGAAAAACTCTGCTGGCGGTGCATCCTCTACTACAACTCCACCATCAAGGAATAATACTCTGTTTGCCGCTTCTCTCGCAAAGCCCATTTCATGTGTCACAATTAGCATGGTAATGCCTGTATTTGCAAGTGATTTCATTACCTCAAGCACTTCTTTTACCATTTCAGGATCCAAAGCTGACGTTGGTTCATCAAATAAGATTACTTCTGGATTCATTGCAAGAGCACGTGCAATAGCGACCCTTTGCTTTTGTCCCCCAGATAAACGGCTAGGATAAACAGCTGCTTTATCAGCAAGGCCAACTTTAGCAAGAAGTTCTTTACCCATTTTTTCCGCTTCTCCCTTACTTAATCCCTTCACTTTAATCGGTGCATATGTTACGTTTTGCAAAACCGTTTTATGTGGGAAAAGATGAAAATGTTGAAATACCATCCCCACATTTTCTCTCATTTTTTTTATGTTTGTGTTTTTTGTCGTAATATCCGTCCCATCAATGATTACTTTTCCTTCTGTAGGCACTTCAAGCAAGTTTATACAGCGAAGAAAAGTAGATTTCCCTGAACCAGAAGGACCGATTATGGTCACTACTTCCCCTTTTTTGACCTGTGTATTAATCCCTTTTAAAACTTGAAGGGAGCCATAGGATTTATGCAAATTTTCAACATTAATCACTTCTTCTCATTCTCCTTTCAACGGCTTTTGCCAATGTAGTCAACATCATTACTAATACATAGTAGATAAGACCTGCTAGAATCATTGGCTCCAAATATGCATATTTTTCTCCACCCATAATATAGGCCCTACGCATAATATCTGTTACACCAATTACCGTTACAACCGCTGACTCTTTTGTTAAAGAAACAGCTTCATTGATTAATGCCGGAAAAATATTTTTTAAAGCCTGTGGCAAGATTAAGTCAAACATTGCTTGTCTAGGTGAGACACCTAATGCCATGGCTGCCTCTTTCTGTCCACGATCAACTGCTAAAATTCCAGCTCGAATAATCTCAGAAATATAAGCAGCTGAATTTAAGCCAAAGGAAAGAATCGCAGCAACCGAGGGTTCTATTTGTATCCCAGTTAATTGCGGAACCCCAAAATAGATAATCATTAATTGCAAAACAAGTGGCGTCCCTCTGAATACAGATGTATAAATAGCAGCTATCCAGCTTAATACTGGAATCTTACTTAGTTTAAATATCGAAAGTATAATCCCTAAAACAAATCCAATAATTCCAGCTACAATAACAATTTGCAATGTTACTGTTACTCCCTTCAGTAAATAAGGAAGCGATGGAATAAATTGTTGGAAATCCAAGCCCATTAATATCTCAATCCTTTCATAAAAAACAGGGTGTCTTCTATCTATTTACTCAACTTTCGCAGAGTGATATCGGCAAATAAGCCTTGATATAATTAGGAAGGCCAGCGATCCACTGTTCAAGTTGACTTTGAATTATTTTTTTGATTTTCTTATTCGTTTGTTTAAGTGCATCTTGAAGAAGCTCGATCAATTGCTGTAATGCGACAGCCCAATCAAGTTCATTTACTTCATCGCATAATTCGTAAAACAGACCACCTATTGTGCGTTGATCGGTATTACAGCGATTCTGCCACGACAGAACGATAAAACGAGAAAACACAATCGTTGTATGGCAAATAAGCGCGTCATATGAACGGCTTTGGAATTCTTTTTCAAGTTTCAAAAGAGATTTGGCCGCCTTAAAGAATACCTCGATATCCCAGCGCATTCCATAGATTCGGACGATCTCCTGTTCTGAAAGAGTGCAGTCTGTGCTGAGGATGGCAAGCCAGTCGCTTTTCTTATTTCTGTTTTGAATGAATACCACTTTAATTGGTGTTCCATTAGCCATGATCGTATGGATGGAACGAAGAATTCCTTTCTTGGATTGAATGGGTCCAGCTAGGCGGTATAGTTGCTTTAAAGAAACCATCTCCCCGTTTACGTTATAACGTTGTTTTGTTTCTTTGACCATACCAATTACGTCTAATCCTTGATCCACAATAGACTTTACAAGTGGTGGCAATGTAAACCAAGAATCCATAAGGACATAACTTGCATCTATCCCATTGGCTAATGCACGTTTAATCATGTCAGGAACTTGTTCAGGCTCAGTTTGTAATGCATTTTCTCGACGCTTGTATCCACAAGTACGTTTATCAATTTTTTCAGAGATACCATTGATTTGAGACTTTTTTGAACTGACTAAAGAAAAGTCAATTGGCATAAATGTATAGCCATCTGACCAGCCCAAAGTGAGCATACGAAACCCCTTAAAGAAACGCATTTTCAGGGAAGCATGATCAAAACAACGAGCGAGAAGCTCTACCTTTTTACTACGATTTCGGTCATACGCAGAATCATCGATAATCAGTACTTTTGGACGCTCTTTATTCGTAAGGCGAGTCACCTTTTGAATAGTAAAAATGCTCAACAGTAGTAAGAAACGGCGCCAATTAAAAGTTGATTGGTTTAAAAAGCGATAGACGGCATCTTTGGCTGGAAACTGATCGGCTTTCTTTGAATCAAGAAGTGAAAACCAATTTTTGTGCTGGAAAATCAAACAGAAAACAAGCTGAAATAAGTAGGAACAGCTGAAACCGAAGGATTTTTTAATTCCTGCTTGGCGCAGGTGTTTATTCATTTCAAGCTCAGAAAAAACCGAATTAAGTTCTTTTGGTAGTTGATTGTTTTGGCTATTTTGGTCTATCATATAGGGAGCACCTCTTCTGTATGGTAGTGTTTTCTCTACAATTACACTATACCAAAGAATGAGGTGTTATTTCATTTTATTAAACACTGTCAAGCAACATATTTAATAGACCATAGACGCAATACAACTAACGATTTGCACTTATTTTTTTGGTGCGAAAGTT
>NZ_JVDT01000213.1 GCF_001076885.1 Bacillus sp. 522_BSPC | reverse complement strand
CCTGAAATATTCATAGCACTTTAAAAGATGCACGTTTTTCTAAAATGCAGGTGAGAGTTTTCTATCTTTTTATAAGATTGAACATTTTCTAACCTTTAAAATCTAATTAATTTATTTCCCATTGGAAATGTCCTATTTTTAGGCAGACTTCTCCCCTTAACTGAAATTTAAATTTTTTTCAGTTGGTAAAACCAAGTTAAGCTACTCAATCTGGAGTTTTTGTATTTGACCCAATACGTTCCAAAAGAATTTCTGATAGACAAAACTTGATGACAATTTAAAGTAATAAGATCTACCTGATTTCACTAGTTTACTGGCAACTTTAATAAGCCTTGTACGTATGGTATCAATTTGCATCATCTTTTGACCTTGTGGAAAGCAAATGGTTCGTAACCAATTCGTTAAATTATAAGCAAGCAGGCTTAGCATCATTTTTACCGTGTTGACTTGAAAAGAATGACTATTCATGTGATCCAAATAAAAGCCATTCTTTGATTCCTTGATATAGTTTTCCATCGTTCCTCTTTTTTGATAAGCTCGTACGATGTCTTTTGGAGAAGCTATTTCAAAATTTGTAACAAAAAAGGAATGGGCAAAAAGTAATTCACCAGCTGGTCGTACCGATTGGATAATCACTTTTCTTGGTTTCGACCATGACTTGGCTTGATAAGTGGCTTCTTCAAAATAGCGCTCTGTTTCTGAAACATCTCGTGGTGCAGAAGAAGGATGGTATTCTTTAGCAAGACTTTGTAATTGTAGGTTAGATTTTAATCGGATCACATATAAAACGGATTCCTTTTCACACAATTCGTACAAGTCGGGGACGGCAAACCCACTGTCTCCACGAAGGAATAAATTCGTTTCAGGGAACTTTTGGTTGTAGTGTTCAATTAATGGCTGAATAAACTCAACAATACCATTTGAAGTATATACATTTCCGGGACGAAGCTTCGCTTTAAGAAAGTCACCTGTAGCACCATCAAAAGCAACCAATGGATGAAAACCCATTGTTCCATAATGCGTATTGTAGGAAGAATCCTCTTGATTTCCATAAGTATCAGAATGGGTTGAATCCAAATCGATAAATAAAGCTTCGGACCCCCGAAATGAATGGATTTTATCAAGTAATTCTTGGTTTGCTTGATTTAAATGATCAATAGACTCTTTATCAAAACGTGTGTAAAAACGAGATAAACTCGGTTGTGAAGCGAGCGCTGGCGTTCCTATGATTTGGGTGAAAACTGGATCTTTCGTTAAATGATCAGCTGCATCATCCTCGGAATAGCCCGCAATCATTTGATAAATCTTTTGACGTAATAAGTTCTCGTTTGAATGGAGGTAATAGGCCCTAGAATCGTTTAACCTCAAATGGTTTTCTAGTGTTTTTGAAAATCCAATTTTCTCATCGAATTCCCTAAAAAGAAATTCACCAGTATCGGAGGACAGATCCCCTCCATCATTTGACAATTTAATTTTGCGATTGAAATCAAGGGTAATTTGCGGTAAAGTAGCCATTATAAGAATCCTTTCTGTGGTTATTTCGTCGTTGTTTTAACCTTATCAGAAATGGATTCTTTTTTCATTTATCAAGTGAATTAACATTTAACAAAAAAGCTTATTGGAATAACGATTGTAACCAATTAATGATTTTCTATGAATAATTCAGGTGTATATAATTTTTTATTTCTTTTGGATACGTAAAATTTTCAAGATTATTCCCTTTTACATGCCTTTTCCTATTTTTACATAATAGATTTCTTTCCAGCCCTTCTTGATTACGAACACTTGTTCTGTTATGATAAAAAAGTAAGGAGATGATTTAGATGCTGCGCGATCGAGGCACAATTAAATGGTCAGCGATGATAATGCCTGAACATGTTCAAAGTATAAAAGAGATTTTAGTGGAATCACAAAAAATAAAAATGCCTATTTTAGAAGAAGATAAAATACGCGAAATGGAGTTACTGTTACTTGAAGGAATCGAATATAATCTTTTGCTTCACTTTGAGATTTTTCATGATGGAGCTATCAGATGTTTATCTGGAAAAACAACTTCTATAGACCATCTAAACCGAGAGCTTCGTATTCTCGATACGAATAATCATACGCACTCCATTCCTTTTCCCAGCTTGGTAAACATACAAAACGATTAATAAAAGGAGCATTACCGTGTTTGATTATACGCAATTTCCAAATAGATCCATTCTTTGTGTAGATATGAAAAGCTTTTATGCGAGCATTATTGCTGTCACAGAAGGATTAGATCCTCTCACCTGCCATCTTGTGGTTGTTGGCAATACCGACCAAAAGGGCAGTGTCGTCTTAGCGGCATCTCCTGCCATGAAGAAAGACTTTCGCATAAAAACAGGCTCAAGACTTTTTGAACTACCAGATGATCCAAGAATTATCGTGCGAAATCCGAAAATGGGACTATTCATTCGAGTATCGACCGAGATAACGAAATTATTTTTCCGATATGTGCCCCCCTCTGCTGTCCATACCTATTCTGTCGATGAAAGCTTTCTTGATGTAAGTGGAATGGGAAAAACCTTTGGCACACCAATGGAAATAGCTCAGAAAATGAAAGGCGATATTATGCGCGAGTTTGGGCTGCCTTCGACAATTGGCATCGGACCCAATATGCTCATGGCAAAGCTTTGTCTTGATTTAGAAGCGAAAAAAGTAGATGGTGGTATAAGCACATGGTCTTATGAGGACATTCCCCATAAATTATGGCCTATTTCCCCGCTGCGCGATATGTGGGGAATTGGAAAACGAACAGAAAAAACGTTAAACAATATGGGGATATTTTCGGTTGGCCAGTTAGCACGCTATGATTTAACCTTACTTGAGAAGAAATTTGGGATTATGGGGAATCAGCTTTACCACCATGCCTGGGGAATTGATTTATCGGAAATTGGTGCACCCATTATGCAAGGACAAATTAGCTACGGGAAAAGCCAGATATTGCTGCGAGATTATAAAGAAATCCACGAAATAAAATCCGTTCTCCTTGAAATGTGTGAGGATGTAGCAAAAAGAGCCAGAAGCAATCATCATGCAGGAAGAACCATCACTTTAGGAATTTCTTACAGCAAAGATGAATTTGGCGGTGGTTTTCAACGATCTCGAACAATCGAAAACCCAACAAATGTAACGATGATTATTTATCAGGTCTGCCTTGAATTATTTCACGAAAACTACCGGGGACAAACGGTTAGACAAATTTCTGTTTCTATTACAAAATTAGAGAATGATTATGAAATGCAATTAGATTTATTTGACACAGGCGGGTGGAAAAAAAGGAAGCTTGGCTATGTTGTCGATACGATTCGAAATCGCTATGGCTCGACCGCCATCTTGCGTGCTGTTTCCTACACCTCTGGGGGTACAGCCCTAAAGCGCGCTAATTTACTTGGTGGACATAAAAAATAAGAAATGAGGTGGATTGATGTTAAAACAAATTCGATTAAAAGAGGAAAGCATTCCTTCCAAAAATACTTATCCCTTTATAATCCCTGCACTCCGCCATTTTAGCTCCCTTGATTTTAAAAAGAAGGTGACGTTTTTTGTTGGGGAAAATGGCTCTGGAAAGTCTACCTTGCTTGAAGCTATTGCCTATCAATGCCAATTTAATACAGCAGGCGGTGGCAGAAATAACAGCTATGATGTTCATTCTTCCCAATCCGATTTGGGAGAATATCTACAGTTATCATGGTCTCCTACTAAGCTTACGAACGGATTTTTTCTGCGGGCGGAATCCTTTTATGAATTTGCTACACATATTGATCAACTAGAAAGTGCGAATAAATATGCGAGTTATGGCGGAAAATCATTATTACAGCAGTCCCATGGCGAATCCTTCCTATCTCTCTTTCTTCACCGTTTTAAAGGAGAAGCGATTTATTTATTAGATGAGCCGGAAGCTGCGCTATCACCACAACGGCAATTAAGCTTTCTCCGCATCCTCCATGATTTAGCAGAGACCGAAGAATGCCAATTTATTATTGCGACTCATTCTCCGATTTTATTAGGCTATCCGAATGCGACAATTCTTAGCTTTGATGGCGACCAAATGGAGGAAGTCGAATACGAAAATACAGAGCATTATCAAATTACCAAATACTTTTTACAATATCGAGAGAAAATGCTGCGAGATATATTGGAGGAAGAAATAGAGGGTATGTAAAAATTGGATATTCTCCTCTTAATCAGTAAATAGTATAACTATCTGATTACTTAAGGAGATTATTATGATTGGATTATTACTCTCTGTCTTTATCTTTAATTTTATTGCCTATATAACGAATAAAAAATTAACGCATAATCAAATTTTACATATATGGATATTTACTATCGCTTTTCAACTGCTGTTTGATTTATATATTGATGTAGGATACCATGCCTACTGGTACTTCAGTAAATCAGAGGTGGATTGGGAATCAATCATTCATATTTTACTATTGGTACCACCTGTAAATATTATTTTCCTAAATCTTTATCCGATGAAGAAAAAGATTCTATATAAAATTTTATTTATTTTCATGTGGAATCTTATCATTGTAGGATATGAATGGTTCACTTTATTACCATCACCATGGGGATATTTTCATTATGGCTGGTGGAAAATCTCCTACTCCTTTTGCATCAATCCCATTTTACTATTTATTTTAATAAAATATTATAAGCTAGTAACCAAACTGGAGAAGAAATCCCGTTCGGCGACGGAATGATTATTCTGTTGCTTCTTGAGATCATAACGAATACTCCTTTAGCAACTCCCTCTTTTCTTTCTTCTACAGTTTGACTTAAAATGATGAAACGTTTTATTCTATACACCGATTAAAACAGCCCTTATACCTATTGACTTCACTATTCCGAACGGAAATCAGGACTATCAACTCATATTTTTTTATAAAGTAATAAAAAAATACGACTTTATACCTTGAATTAACCGAATAAAGTGGTAAAATTAAATTTGGGCAAATTTTACGAAAGTAAAAGACGCAAAGCCACGGGCCTAACGCAATTGCTATGGTAGCCGGGTTGCCAAGATTATACATATATCTTGTTGAAAAATCTTCCTGTCTAATTTGCCTTATAAAATTAGAAAAGAGGAATGTTATGTTTTATCCAACCGTTGTAACTGAAAAGCCGTGTATTAGACATGTTGTAAAGGACAAGAATTACTGTATGTGTGGTTCGAAATACAAATCGTATTCTACCTTTAAAAAATCAGACTTTAAGCGAATTGAATTCAAGCAGCTTACAGATATCACCTGTCCTTACTGCCAGTCCATCATTAATTAATGATGGATTTTTTCCTTTTTCCCCTCTTCGCAGAAAACTCAACTACATAAACAATTTCTATACTCATTCCGCTTCGAATACATTTTTAGGATAATCTCAAAAAATTCACGGAAAATAAAAGCGATTTCATTTTTAATGAAAAACTTTTAAAATGGAGATGACAGCCTATGTCGATTGTCTTTTTACGAATATGCATGGTTCTGATTAGTTGGGGAAGCTTATTGTTTCTTCCGAAATCGATTATCAAAAAGTTTCTTCCTGTTACTTTTTTCTCTGCGTCTATTCTTTTAATCGAGACGCTTTTATCGCTTATCTTTAAATGGTGGAAAGTAAAAGGCGGATTAAATTCTTTAGTCGCAGATGCATTGGGATTTATATTCGGCCCTTTTGTAGCGATTAATATTTGGATATTTCATTTAACACATAAGAAGTTTCTACTATACACACTAATAAACTTCATAATGGATCTTATTTTTGCTTTTCCATTAAATACATTTTTTCAAAAAGTAGGCTTTTATAAATTAAAGAAATTCACCTCTATTCATTTATTCTTTATTTCATATGGCCTGTCTTTTCTTAATTACTGGTTTCAAAAATTTATTGTATCAGATAAAAATATAGAGAATGCTCACTAAGAAGCATTCCCTAATCTTTATCTGGCTTCCCATTCAGCAACTTCTTTACGGACAAGTGGAGCTACTTCTGTTCCAAGCAATTCAATTGCTCTAAGCACTTGATCATGGGGCATGCTGCCAACGGGAACGTGGAGCATAAACCGAGTAATGCCTACATTTTTGCGAAGAGCAATAATCTTGTCTGCGACCGTGCGCGGATCTCCTACATACAGTGCACCATTTTCACTCCGCGCTGCATCAAATGTCTCTCTTGTATAGGCTCCCCATCCTCTTTCTTTTCCAAGAACATTCATGGCATATTGTGTGGATGGGAAGAACGCATCTGCAGCACTTTCTGTTGTCTCTCCAACAAATCCATGGGAATGAGAAGCAACCGTTAATTTCTTCGGATCGTGGCCGACATGCTCTCCTGCACGGTAATAAAGGTCAACAAGTGGAGCAAACTGCGCTGGATTCCCTCCAATAATCGCTAACACTAATGGTAAACCAAGGATACCGGCACGGACAACGGACTCACTGTTCCCACCACTTCCAATCCAAATCGGCAATGGATCCTGTACTGGCCGAGGATAAACCCCAAGATTATTAATACTTGGACGATGCTTTCCACTCCATGTCACTTTTTCAGATGCCTGTAATTTTAAAAGCAAATCTAATTTTTCATCAAATAATTCATTATAATCATTTAAATCATAGCCAAAGAGCGGAAATGATTCGATAAAGGAGCCGCGACCTGCCATAATTTCGGCACGTCCATTTGAGAGTCCGTCCAATGTTGCAAAATCTTGAAATACTCGAACTGGATCATCAGAGGAAAGAACGCTAACTGCACTTGTTAAGCGGATCCGGCTTGTTTGTGTAGCTGCCGCTGCTAAAATCAGCGCAGGTGCTGATGCCGCGTAATCCTTTCGATGATGCTCCCCTACTCCAAAGACATCTAATCCCACTTTATCTGCTAAAATTATTTCCTCTACTACTTGACGAATTCGTTCTGCATGACTAACGACCTTCCCTGAATGAGGGTCTGGTGTCGTTTCCACAAATGTACTTATTCCTATCTCCACTATTGTATATCCCCCTTAATCAAAAGCAAAAAATCAAACTAGGTACTACTTCTCTAATTAAAACAGGAGATGTCTCGAATTACAACTATTGTGTGCTACTGATAAAAAAGTAATGAACTTCCTGCTCCTTTCCCTTACAATAAGGGAAACATACATCATTTAACTGGAGGGATACGATGTTTCAGCATACAATCGATAAAGATTTAGCATTAAGAGTGTTTCGTTTAGACGATGCGGAAGAATTTTTTCAATTAACGATTAAAAATAAAGCCTATTTAAAAGAGTGGCTTGGCTGGCTCGATTATACGAACACAGTAGAAGATACGAAAGAAAATATTCGTGGAAGATTGCAAGGAATGGTGGAAACAGGTGGCTATCCAAAATCAGTAGCTATTTCTTATAAGGGAAAAATTGCTGGAACGATTGGCTACAATGAGATTAACCGTACAAGCAGAATTGGGAAAATCGGCTATTGGTTAGGAGAAGAATATCAAGGAAAGGGAATTATGACAAAAGCATGCGAAGCATTCATTACATATGGCTTTACAGAATTAGATCTTAATCGCATCGAAATTGCCGCAGCAACCGGGAACAAGAAAAGCAGAGCCCTGCCAGAAAGACTAAAATTCACAGAAGAAGGTACGATTAGACAAGCCGAATGGCTTTATGATCATTATGTAGACCATGTTATCTATGGGCTGTTACGCGAAGAATGGGCAAGAAATCATAGCTGATTTGCTTGGAGGGATAAAATGAAAATCATGGAAGTCAGCCCCTTTTCAGAGGATGCAAAAATGCTCATGGAGGAATTATCCTCAACCCTTGAATTTCTAACAGGAAGCAGTGGGCAAAATTCAATTCAATTAGTTGATTTGACGAAACCAAACGCGAAATTCGTTGTTGCGTATGAAAAAGGAATGCCTGTTGGTTGCGGTTCCTTTCGCCCACTCACTCCTGACATTGCCGAAATAAAAAGGATGTATGCGAAATATCCTGGTCAACAAATTGGAAAAACGATCCTTCTGCATTTAGAAGCATTAGCCAAAAAATCCGGCTACAAAAAAATCTGGTTGGAAACAAGAGTAAAAAACAGAAATGCTGTTGCATTCTATCAGAAAAATGGCTATAGCAAAATAGAAAATTATGGGAAATATGAGCATATACCAGAAGCTATATGCTTTGCAAAAGTCTTAGATTAGATGCTCCAATACTATTAGACATAACAAAAAAGGATGGGATACGATTGTTTTATAAACTGACAAAAAAACAACAAGATGATATGATTGCCGATATTCAATTCTTCTTTTCTGAAGAAAGAGAGGAAGACATCTCCGAATTCGCTGCTGAAAGAGTGTTAGACTTCGTGAAGGAATCCCTTGCTCCCCATTTTTATAATGCTGGGGTTAAAGACGCAAGAAAAATAGTCGAAGAAAGAACTAGCGCTCTTGAAGACGAGCTATTAACACTAGAAAGACCGCTTAAATAAGAGCTCTCTATCTTCTACTTCAATCCAAGGGTGAGAGTAAGCTCTCCCCTTCTTTTTGTTCTTTTTCAAAAATTAATTCCATCGTTAAAGCCATCCCACCATTTCCAAAAGGCGGCGTTAGGATACTATGAAGCTGCCCTCCCTTTTTTCCGTCTCCTTACACGAAATATACTTCTTATTGGTTTCATGCTTTTTTCTTACATAAATTTATTTATTTGGCATATATTATAAACGAACAAATGTTCTGAAAAACCTTTAAAAAGAACAAACGTTCTGTTATTATATGGAGTATAGAAGGAGTGTGTTTTTCATGATTAAAGACCGTGGAACAAAAAAATGGGTGGCGATGATGCTGCCAGAACATGTTGCTGCTGTGAAAGAAGAACTATTAAATGAGAAAAAGGTGAAAAAACCAGAATTAGATCAAGAAAAGCTAAATGACATCGATTTACTGATTCACGAAGGAATGGAGTACCATTTATCCCTAAAATTCTCCTTATTCAAACAGGGTTTTATCGAAATACTGATTGGAAGAACAGTTTTTATTGACTACATAAAAAAAGAGCTTCGAATCGAGGATGAAAACAATACCATTCACTACATTCCGTTTCATATGCTAATCGATGTGGAACGTCGATAATTTAGAGGAAGACATCATGAATAGACTATCAAAGGAAGAAATAAAAATACTGGAGCATCTCATTTATTTACCTCTCTTACTAGCTGTTTTAGAAAGAGATTACCATCAAGCAAAAACAACTCCCTTTAAGTTAAACCAAGTCTATATAAACCTTATAGAAAATACAATGTTAAAAGTCCAAGCCGATTTAAAAGGATTCAAGGAGAAATTGTATAAAAATAACATGAAACTGGTAAAGGGAAATACAGATAAAAGCTTTACCGAATATCATTATTATGTGGCCAACTATCATGAAGTCCGTCGTTATACTAATGCAGTATTAAAAGCAAATACGGAAAAGCTATTATGCTACTATTTGTTTAAGGAAAATGCTGGTTAATTAGCAAGAATCTTTGAAAAGCTACAAATGAATCTCCCTCACCATAAAAAAGCAATGTCCTCCTACAAGTAGGAAACATTGCTTTTATCCCTTATCCATACACTTTAATTATTTCGTGAAAAAAGAATCGGAATACAAACTATTTTGTTCGTTATCCATCCTCTACTACGATATTCCATATATGTACAGCATATAAATCTTCTATTGTTTACGATTGCTAAAAAAGTTATGTGAGCTTACTAATTGCTTCCATAATAGCTGACACATCCTCTTCTTTCTTTACTGTGAATAAATAATCAGCTTCTCCTGCTATTGGAGTAAATGCCTCCATACCTGTTTCCTTGTTTTGACGAGCAAGCACCTCATCATAAGAGCAGGCAGTTCTTAAACGAAGTGTATCACGGTTGGTTTTGGCAATTCGCTCTTTTAATAGGGTTAACGGAAGATTAAAATGAACAAGAACAGAAGTAAAATCATGTTTTTTATAATAGGAAAGCAATTCCTTGCGACTTGCCTGATTACGATTGGCATTGCTCAAAATAAGATGACAATCCGAGTGATGAACGGCATAATCAACAATCAATTTTGTCAAAGCATGCTTTATATGATTGGTTCCACCTTCTGGCACCAGTTTTTCATAGTGGGTCTGTAAAAATTCACTATGGTTATCTTGGTCGACAACAACTGCGTTTTCAAGCCTGTTTTCCAGCGCTTTTGCAAATGTCGTTTTCCCGCTATGTGTCATGCCAACTGTCATGATGACTAATCTGCTCATCCTTTTCCCCTCCATAAATTAGTTAATACCTTCATTTTACAAAAACCAACTATCTTTTCCCATCAAAAAATTGTTTCAGGTATATTCCTCTCCTCTTTTGGAAGGATAAAAAGGATATGTGATTATAAATAAAGGAGTTCGATGATTCATGTATTTTTATAGAGAAGATTTAATCAATATGATCGTCCCTGATAAGCCAGATCCGAATGCAGCAAAAGTTTTACAAGAAGCGTTAGGTGGGCAATTTGGAGAAATGAGAACAATGATGCAGTTCTCTTTTCAAAGTGCAAACTTCCGTGGGAAAGCAAAGCAATATCGTGACTTAATTCGCGGTGTGTTTTTGGAAGAGCTTAGCCATATTGAGCTCGTTCAAACCACCATCAATCAGCTGCTAAACGACTCAGGCGAAAGCATGCCAGGTAATCTAGGAAGTGACGGAGCTCCTTTAGATGATGTAATAAAAGCCGGCGCAAATCCTCATCACTATATAATCGGTGCTAAAGCATCTCTTCCTGTTGATGCAGGCGGCAATCCATGGAATGGCTCTTGGGTATATGATCACGGGAATCTCGTTGCAAATCTGTTGAATAATCTTGTTTTGGAATCAACTGGCGTTCTGCAAAAATCAAGAATCTATGAAATGAGCAGCAATAAAACACTAAGAGAAACAATTGCTTTTTTAATCGTCCGTGATAACGCCCATCAAAACGCCTTTGCTAAAGCACTAGAGACTTTAGGAGTAGATTGGGGTAAAATCCTCCCTGTTCCAAACTATGATATAAACAAATATCCAGAATGTCGAAAATACGTGGAAATGGGCTTCCATAATGCGCAATTCAATTTCCGCCTTGATAATACAAGAATGGGTGAAATCTTCCAAGGAACAACGCCGAGCAGAAATAATGGCGACTTAAATGTTGTCCCACCACCACAAGGACATCCCGTTCCAGAGTTACCAGATATGCCGAATGAACATGCATCTGGACTTGCTGATTTAAATAATTAATTCTATCCAACAAAAGGGAGAAGCATGGTGCCTCTTCCTTTATACTTGCCTTTTTCTACTTTGATTTTAAAAAAAATGCATGCAACAAATTGATTATCTACGTCTATTGCCTTTAGCATATAAAAATCGCCCTACTCTGGATGAAATGAGTAGAGCTTTTGTGTGTTCCTAGCTGGCAAAAATATTGGTTGTCCATCCTCTTTATCTTATGCACTATGTGTAATTTTGGATATAGGAAAATACATTTTTTATTCCTAATTCCCTTTGAATATACATAACTCAACTTTCGCAGAGTGATATCGGCAAATAAGCCTTGATATAATTAGGAAGGCCAGCGATCCACTGTTCAAGTTGACTTTGAATTATTTTTTTGATTTTCTTATTCGTTTGTTTAAGTGCATCTTGAAGAAGCTCGATCAATTGCTGTAATGCGACAGCCCAATCAAGTTCATTTACTTCATCGCATAATTCGTAAAACAGACCACCTATTGTGCGTTGATCGGTATTACAGCGATTCTGCCACGACAGAACGATAAAACGAGAAAACACAATCGTTGTATGGCAAATAAGCGCGTCATATGAACGGCTTTGGAATTCTTTTTCAAGTTTCAAAAGAGATTTGGCCGCCTTAAAGAATACCTCGATATCCCAGCGCATTCCATAGATTCGGACGATCTCCTGTTCTGAAAGAGTGCAGTCTGTGCTGAGGATGGCAAGCCAGTCGCTTTTCTTATTTCTGTTTTGAATGAATACCACTTTAATTGGTGTTCCATTAGCCATGATCGTATGGATGGAACGAAGAATTCCTTTCTTGGATTGAATGGGTCCAGCTAGGCGGTATAGTTGCTTTAAAGAAACCATCTCCCCGTTTACGTTATAACGTTGTTTTGTTTCTTTGACCATACCAATTACGTCTAATCCTTGATCCACAATAGACTTTACAAGTGGTGGCAATGTAAACCAAGAATCCATAAGGACATAACTTGCATCTATCCCATTGGCTAATGCACGTTTAATCATGTCAGGAACTTGTTCAGGCTCAGTTTGTAATGCATTTTCTCGACGCTTGTATCCACAAGTACGTTTATCAATTTTTTCAGAGATACCATTGATTTGAGACTTTTTTGAACTGACTAAAGAAAAGTCAATTGGCATAAATGTATAGCCATCTGACCAGCCCAAAGTGAGCATACGAAACCCCTTAAAGAAACGCATTTTCAGGGAAGCATGATCAAAACAACGAGCGAGAAGCTCTACCTTTTTACTACGATTTCGGTCATACGCAGAATCATCGATAATCAGTACTTTTGGACGCTCTTTATTCGTAAGGCGAGTCACCTTTTGAATAGTAAAAATGCTCAACAGTAGTAAGAAACGGCGCCAATTAAAAGTTGATTGGTTTAAAAAGCGATAGACGGCATCTTTGGCTGGAAACTGATCGGCTTTCTTTGAATCAAGAAGTGAAAACCAATTTTTGTGCTGGAAAATCAAACAGAAAACAAGCTGAAATAAGTAGGAACAGCTGAAACCGAAGGATTTTTTAATTCCTGCTTGGCGCAGGTGTTTATTCATTTCAAGCTCAGAAAAAACCGAATTAAGTTCTTTTGGTAGTTGATTGTTTTGGCTATTTTGGTCTATCATATAGGGAGCACCTCTTCTGTATGGTAGTGTTTTCTCTACAATTACACTATACCAAAGAATGAGGTGTTATTTCATTTTATTAAACACTGTCAAGCAACATATTTAATAGACCATAGACGCAATACAACTAACGATTTGCACTTATTTTTTTGGTGCGAAAGTT
>NZ_JVDT01000212.1 GCF_001076885.1 Bacillus sp. 522_BSPC | reverse complement strand
ACATTTGGATTCCTTTTAAGCATTTTTATCTCTTTAGTTGAAAAAGTAATTTTGTGTGCTAAAATTCCGTTATGCTAGCTGTGTTCGCATCCTTTGATTTAATAATTCTTTGACCGTTTGTACAGTATCTTCTACAAACTCATCGCCTTCATTTGGCTTAAGATATATAAACTCGTGGTCATCAGAAATCGTATGGTTTTGATAAAAATTAGTGATATTTCTAATCTGTTTAAGTGTTTGACCCTGCGGAAAGAAATCTAGGTACTCTGGAAAATCATTGATGTGTTGAAACTTAGTCCAAAAAATATTATCTTTATGATTTTTAAGATATAAAAAATCTAAACCATACCAGTCTCGCTTAACAAGAGGAGTGTATTCAGGGGTGTTTAATATTTCTTCGAACACTTTTTCTTTTTTCTTTTGGTCAGTGAATGCAATCCACTTCTCATCAGTCACCAAATGGATATAGTATCCAAGATAATAGGAGAATTCACTAAGCGAACTTTCTTTTTCATCACAGAGATATTGTTGGTAAAAAGAATCAGAGTTGATTTTCCCTTCAATCTCGAAATGAGTAGTTTCTTTTGGAGGTGTGGGTTTACCATCCTCTCCGATTAGTCCACAATCTGGTCCAATATTACCAACCAAAAATTCAATTTTGGATACAGGAAGTTCTGTTTTTAATAATTCTTCAGTAATCCTAAAGTGAGTAACCCAAGTAGCCAAATTTTTCACTCCTTAAATGTTTATGTATTTTTACATTGAGAAGGATTTCGGCAACAATGCTTATAACCCTTTTTTTGCATTTTGTACTAATTGCTTGTTAAACTAGCCTGCCGTTAGCTGCATAATCATCTCTTTAATATAATACCATAAAAAGTAAATTGTTCCTTGTTATAATTAAAAGCAACAATCTTTACGAAAAGAGCCTTAGAAAAATAGCCAAAGCTATTAGCGTTTTTCATAGCGTTTATTCACTCCTTCTACTTTTACTCTTCGATAATCTAGTAGAATTTCCTTCTTCCTTTCAATCATCGTGAAAAGTCAATTATATAATGAAGTTTAGAAGTAAAACGGAGGGATCTAGAGATTGACTTTTTTATTATGAAGCTATTTTTCTCGATATTTCCCAAACGCAAAAAGGCGGAATTTGCCCCAATATGGACAAATTCCGCCTTTTGCTTTTTTGATTGCTGTGTATAGGACTCATTATGTTAACAGAGATTAGGGGGCGTTCTGAAATAGAACAGGGGTACATTTCAATTTATAGTTAACATAAATAATACTCATTATGTTAACTATAAATTATAATAAATATTTCTTATTCTAATGGAATTTCATTTTTTAAAGACTCATTAAATTGTTTTATTAATTCAGCTTTTTCCTGTTCACTTTTAATTAAAATATCTCCATAAATAGGTACAAGAGTGTGAAACTTTTTTTCTTCATTATATTTTGTTACAAATAAATACTCTTTACCTTCTTCTAAAAGATTATCTCCCTCAACTAAAACTAACTCTTCTTCCATATATCCACCTTGTTGATTTACTATTATTTCTTGTTTAAGAGTCCCTTTTATATTTTTAATCACTTTCACATTAAATTGAGTTTCTGGTAATAAATCAATTATTTCAGATCCTTCTTCAGAAATTACTTTTCCTATGAAAACATTTTGAGAAAAGCCAACTAATTCTCTTTTATCTTCAGGATTAAAAGCATAACTATAACTAATAGTATTACCCACTAAATTTTCAGATTTCGTAGAATTATTATTAATATAATTAATACCAATAAATGAGAAAAAAACTAAACATAAAACTAATGGAGATAAAATATACCCCAAACGTTTCCGTTTCTTTTTTTTATTTTCTATTATAGATTGAATATTTATTTTACTAGGAAAAGAGTTTTGTTCAGCTATTTCAAGTAATGTTTTTTTTACCTTTTCTTTCATCAGGAAAAACCTCCTTATTTTCTAATAAACTTTTTAACCTTTGCTTTGAATAATATAATCTAGATTTTATGGTACCTTCTTTTATATTTAATAATTGCGAAATTTCCTTTATTGATAAGTCTTGAAAATAAAATAAAATTACAATAATTTGATGCTTAAAATCCAATTTTTCTATAGCTTTCATAATTATCTCAGATTCTTCTTTTTGTAAATATATTGATTCTGGAATTATTGTCGTTTCTTTAAAGTTATAATCCATAAAATTCATAAAGAAAAATCGTTTCCTCTGTAATTTTAAAGTCGTATTAATTAAAATTTTATTAAACCAAGTTTTAAATAAAGCCTTTTGAGGATTATATTTTTTTAAAGATTTAAAAGTTGCAAATAAAGCTTCTTGTACAGCATCTTCAGCAAGTGAATAATCTTTCAAAAGTAAAAAAGCAGTCTGATAAGATATTTTTAGATAAGGTTCTAATAAAACATTGAATTTTTCAATATCTCCTAATAATATTTTCTCAATTATTTCTTGTTCTTTATTCACATAACTAACCTCCCTTCTATATTTTATTACCAATAAAGAAACAAAAGGTTCAAAAAAAATGCGGAAAATCCACATGTTTTTTGAACCCATTATTTTTTACTTTAATTCAGTTGGTACGATTTCTTCATCTAAAGCATCATTAAAATTTTCAACTAAATCATCTTGTATTGATTCTGTCTCAGCGGTAAGATTTCCATATGCAGGAATTAAAGTATACCAATTCTCTGATTCTAAATATCTTGTAGAAAATAGATAAGTATTTCCTTCTACAAGTAACTCATCACCTTCAAATAAAACCAATTCTTTTTGTCCATCTTCATACTCTAAATAACCACCTTGTTGATTAACTGTAACTATTCCAGATAAATCACCTTTAATATTTTCAATTATTTCCACTGAATACTGTGTTTCAGGAAGATATTCTTCAATAGATTTAGTTCCTGTTTGTTTAATGACTTTCCCAAGAAAAACATTATCAGAAACACCAACTAATTTTTTATCATCTGTTACATCTGTAATAAAATCAGGATGAAGTATAACTTCTTCTACCTTACTTTTGTTTGGATTAGAATTACTAGCTTCAATTTTATCTGTTTGATTATATGCTGAAACTCCAAAAGAAGTAACTGTAATTATTGAAATAAGACCAAAAGTTAAAATTATTCTTTTCATTTTTAAATTCCCCCTTTTTAATATCCCCATAAAGAATGATAATCGCTTTTATCATGAGCACCTAAAGAAGTTTTAGTTGTAGCAGCATAATACATGATTTCTCCAGAATAACTATGAGCTAAACCAAGAGCGTGACCTAATTCATGAGTAAAAACATTTTGTTTTTTTGCAGCAGTATAACCACTTAAATAATGTTTATTAAGACGAATTATATCTGCTCCTGTGACTCTTTGATATTGCCCAGCCCAAGTAACATCACTTCGAGTAACATCTACAAAAGATATATCTTCTACAGTGCTAGCTGTATCACCAAGAATTTTAATTGGTGTAATCCCATTCCAAGTTTTTATTGCAGCATTACGTGCTGTCGTATAAGATGTTGATCCTTTAGCTGTTCCCCAACGAATTTCTTTACCATCAACTGAAGAATAACCTAAAAAATGAGCAGACGCTTTAACTGGTGTAAAAACAAATCCAAAAATTAATGCCAACGCGAATAACCCTAATACACTTTTGCTAAACATTTTTTGAATCATTTTACAACCCCACTTTCAATTTGATTGGTTTTTTTCTCTACCTATATTCTTCAAAAAATACATAAATCCTCCAATTTAATATCTTTTTTTACAAAATATTTTTAATATAACTCAACTTTCGCAGAGTGATATCGGCAAATAAGCCTTGATATAATTAGGAAGGCCAGCGATCCACTGTTCAAGTTGACTTTGAATTATTTTTTTGATTTTCTTATTCGTTTGTTTAAGTGCATCTTGAAGAAGCTCGATCAATTGCTGTAATGCGACAGCCCAATCAAGTTCATTTACTTCATCGCATAATTCGTAAAACAGACCACCTATTGTGCGTTGATCGGTATTACAGCGATTCTGCCACGACAGAACGATAAAACGAGAAAACACAATCGTTGTATGGCAAATAAGCGCGTCATATGAACGGCTTTGGAATTCTTTTTCAAGTTTCAAAAGAGATTTGGCCGCCTTAAAGAATACCTCGATATCCCAGCGCATTCCATAGATTCGGACGATCTCCTGTTCTGAAAGAGTGCAGTCTGTGCTGAGGATGGCAAGCCAGTCGCTTTTCTTATTTCTGTTTTGAATGAATACCACTTTAATTGGTGTTCCATTAGCCATGATCGTATGGATGGAACGAAGAATTCCTTTCTTGGATTGAATGGGTCCAGCTAGGCGGTATAGTTGCTTTAAAGAAACCATCTCCCCGTTTACGTTATAACGTTGTTTTGTTTCTTTGACCATACCAATTACGTCTAATCCTTGATCCACAATAGACTTTACAAGTGGTGGCAATGTAAACCAAGAATCCATAAGGACATAACTTGCATCTATCCCATTGGCTAATGCACGTTTAATCATGTCAGGAACTTGTTCAGGCTCAGTTTGTAATGCATTTTCTCGACGCTTGTATCCACAAGTACGTTTATCAATTTTTTCAGAGATACCATTGATTTGAGACTTTTTTGAACTGACTAAAGAAAAGTCAATTGGCATAAATGTATAGCCATCTGACCAGCCCAAAGTGAGCATACGAAACCCCTTAAAGAAACGCATTTTCAGGGAAGCATGATCAAAACAACGAGCGAGAAGCTCTACCTTTTTACTACGATTTCGGTCATACGCAGAATCATCGATAATCAGTACTTTTGGACGCTCTTTATTCGTAAGGCGAGTCACCTTTTGAATAGTAAAAATGCTCAACAGTAGTAAGAAACGGCGCCAATTAAAAGTTGATTGGTTTAAAAAGCGATAGACGGCATCTTTGGCTGGAAACTGATCGGCTTTCTTTGAATCAAGAAGTGAAAACCAATTTTTGTGCTGGAAAATCAAACAGAAAACAAGCTGAAATAAGTAGGAACAGCTGAAACCGAAGGATTTTTTAATTCCTGCTTGGCGCAGGTGTTTATTCATTTCAAGCTCAGAAAAAACCGAATTAAGTTCTTTTGGTAGTTGATTGTTTTGGCTATTTTGGTCTATCATATAGGGAGCACCTCTTCTGTATGGTAGTGTTTTCTCTACAATTACACTATACCAAAGAATGAGGTGTTATTTCATTTTATTAAACACTGTCAAGCAACATATTTAATAGACCATAGACGCAATACAACTAACGATTTGCACTTATTTTTTTGGTGCGAAAGTT
>NZ_JVDT01000211.1 GCF_001076885.1 Bacillus sp. 522_BSPC | reverse complement strand
ATAAATCAGCCAACTGAGCATAAATATCAGCCAAAACAAAGATAAATCAGCCAACCGGGCATAGATATCAGCCAAAACAAAAATAAATCAGCCAACCGAGCATAGATATCAGCCAAAACAAAGATAAATCAGCCAACCGAGCATAGATATCAGCCAAAACAAAAATAAATCAGCCAACGTGGCATAGATATCAGCCAAAACAAAGATAAATCAGCCAACCGAGCATATATATCAGCCAAAACAAAGATAAATCAGCCAACGGAGCATAGATATCAGCCAAAATAAAGATAAATCAGCCAACGTGGCATAGATATCAGCCGAAATAAAGATAAATCAGCCAACGTGGCATAGATATCAGCCAAAATAAAAATAAATCAGCCAACGGAGCATAGATATCAGCCAAAACAAAGATAAATCAGCCAATGTGGCATGGATATCAGCCAAAACAAAACGTATCCAATCCCCATGATGTCTTTCTAAAGTCGTAAACAAAAACGATTAATTAGTTATTGTACCCCTTCTATCATTTAGATTTAATCCCTATCTAAGTCTTCCTTTTTATGTATATTTAATAAGTCTGAATGCCTGTATGTTTCTAACTGAAAATTCTGTTACCGTGAACAATTAAAAGGATCATTGACACTCTTAATCTACTATATTTATAATCGCACATAGAAAGAAAGCGTTTACTTTTGTCGGTAGCTTATTTTACAGGTAAATGTTTTGTTACGCAAGCAACTATTTTTAGGAATATAAATTTTTAAATGAACAGGTTGCTTATATTTTTGAATAGGAGGAAAGGGAATGAACCAATGGTTAAGGAAATTGCTCATTATTCTAACTGTATTTGTCCTTGTGTTAACCACAAGAGGATTTGCGTTCGATCAATCGAGTGTAAAAGCAGAGAATGCAGATGGCAAAGACATACCTGAACACACATTAAGAATACACTATCAAAACAAGGATAATAACTATCAAGATCTAGGATTATGGCTGTGGGATGATGTAGAATCTCCAACTGCGAATTGGCCACAAGGCGCTGTGGCTTTTGAAAAAGAACAACAAGATGAGTATGGTACATATATTGATATTCCTTTGAAAGAAGATGCAAAAAAGGTAGGATTTCTAGTCGTAAACAGAACAAATGGAGAGAAGAAGGGCGGGGACAAGGTTGTTCCCTTAACCAATCCGTCATTGAATGAAATATGGATAAAGGAAGGATCGGATACGGTAAATCTATTTGAACCAGTTAATTTGCCTGAGAATACAGTAAGAATTCACTATCAACGAGATGATCAAACTTACGATAAGCTAGGTTTATGGTTATGGGAAGATGTAGAATCTCCATCTGCTAATTGGCCAATAGATGCGCTTGCATTTGAAAAAACAGATCGCTATGGCAGCTATGTTGATGTTAAGGTGAAGGAAGATTCACAAAAAATTGGATTTCTTATTGTGAACCGAGAAAATGGGGAAAAAATTGGCGGGGACAAAGGGTTTGCATTACTTGAAGAATATGACCATTTATGGATAAAGAATGATGATGATAATGTCTATATTTCTCCATATTGGGAAACGCCAACTGATTTGGTATCTGGTGAGTTATTGTCTGATAAAGCAATTCAATTAATTTTTTCTAGTACAAAAGGTCTTACAGATGAATCATTAGTGAAAGACCTATCTATTGTGGACAAGAATCAAGAAGCGATTGCTTTTGATGGCGTGAAAATTACGAATGAAACAATGGTGGAAGTGACAGGAGTTTTTGACGCAGAAATGGGACCGTTTACGATTTCTTATCAAGGAAGAAACGTGATGGTAAAATCTGGATGGAAAATGTTAGATGAAAATTATTTCTATGAGGGAGACGATTTAGGGGCTACTTATCATAATGGAAATGCAACATTAAAATTATGGGCGCCGAAATCAACTAAAGTTACAGCTGTTTTTTATGATAAAAATGATGCTGCTAAGAAAATTGGTAGTTTAGATTTAGTACAAGGTGACAAAGGTGTTTGGAGCGTGGAAGCAGAGGCAAAAGAGCTGGGGATTAACAATGTAAGAGGATATTACTACCAATATGAAGTAACAAATGACGGGAAAATATCAAAAGTTTTAGATCCTTATGCTAAATCAATGGCTGCTTTTACTGTGAACACAGAAGGAAAGGTTGGCAGCGATGGTGATACAGTTGGTAAGGCAGCAATTGTTGATCTAAGTCAAACAAACCCAGCAAACTTTAATAGTGCGAATATTAATGGCTATGAAAAACGAGAAGATGCAATCATTTGGGAAGCGCATATTCGTGACTTTACTTCTGATCCGACAATTGAAACAGATTTAAATGGTCGATGGGGTACCTATAAGGCATTTATTGATAAGCTAGATTATATTAAATCCCTTGGTGTCACGCATGTTCAGTTACTTCCAGTAATGGCATGGTATTGGGGGGATGAGACAAAAATGGGGGACAGAGAATTAGAGTATTCTTCAGCAGGAAATGAATACAATTGGGGCTATGACCCACATAACTATTTCTCTCCAGATGGTGCATATTCTGAAAATCCGAAAGACCCTGAGCAGCGTATTAAAGAATTAAAGGAGTTAATAAATGCCATTCATGATGCCGGAATGGGAGTCATACTAGATGTCGTTTATACCCATATGTCCAATGCGAGTCTATTAAATGATATTGTGCCAGATTATTATTTTTTCCAGGACAGCAATGGCAAATTTGTCGGAGGGTTTGGGAATAACTTGGCAACAAATCACAAAATGGCGGAAAAGCTAATGATTGATTCGGTAAAATACTGGTTTACTGAATTTAAAATTGATGGTATGAGATGGGATATGATGGGGGATGCGACCTATGAAGCTGTGCAAAATGCTTATGATGCAGCAGCAGCTATCAATCCTGATGCATTATTTATCGGGGAAGGCTGGAGGACCTTTTCTGGACAACTAGCAGATTCATCTTTAGCAGGAAAAGGTGCGGATCAAGACTGGATGGATAAGACAGATAATGTTGGTGTTTTCTCCGATGAAATGAGAAATGAGTTAAAGTCAGGGTTTGGATCAGAAGGGGAGCCGCGCTTTATTACGGGAGGAGCTCGTAATATTCAAACGATTTTCAACAATATTAAAGCACAGCCATCCAATACTCCGGCAGATGATCCAGGGGACATAGTGCAATATATTGAAGCACATGATAATTTACCATTATATGATATTATTGCGAAAGCATTGAAAAAAGATCCGTCCATTCCAGCTAATGATCTGGAAATTCATAAACGTATTCGTCTTGGAAACTCGTTGATTTTAACATCTCAAGGAACGGCTTTCTTACATGCTGGCCAGGAATATGGAAGAACAAAGCAATGGCTAGGTAAAGGAATTCCAGAGCAAAAATATGATGAATTCACCGATGAAAATGGTAACGCCTTTGGCTATTTTATCCATGATTCGTATGATTCTTCTGATGCAATCAATATGTTTGATTGGACAAAAGCAACAAATAAGGAAGAATATGCAGTGAATGATGAAACAGTCGAATATACAAAAGGATTGATTGAATTAAGAAAATCAACAAATGCATTTCGTTTAGGGGAAAAGAGTCTAGTAGATTCTAATGTGACATTAATAGAAGCGAAAGAAATACAAGAAGAAGATCTTGTAATTGCATATAAAAATGAGTCAACAGATAATACGGGAAGCTACTATGTATTTATGAATGGTGATACAAAATCAAGAGAGCTAACATTAAAGGAGGACTTAACAAGCTATAAAGTGCTAGTGGACGATGATGAAGCTGGCAAAGATGCTGTTTCAGAGAAAAGTGGCTTTACATTAGCGTCTGACAAAATAACACTTGAGCCGTTAACTACAGTTGTTATAAAAGATGAGAAAGAAACAGAAGAAAAGCCGGATAATAATGCTACTGAGCCAACTAAGCCAGAAACGCCAGGTGAGTCAACAGATCCAGTTACACCAGAAAATCCGGCTGAAAAGGACGAAGATCCAGTTATAGCTGAAAAGGAAGTCAATGCTGGTAGCGACGAAAAAGCAGCAAATGAAAAGGAAGTATATAACGATGGAAATTCCGAAAATTCATTGCCAAATACAGCAACAAATAATGGAACATATCTGTTGATTGGTACTATTCTTTTAGTTACTGGAGTAAGTCTTTCTCTTATCCTTCGTAGAAAAAAACAAATACACTAATGTGAAATAAGAGCAGAAGTCAGGATTTTATGTGTAAAATCTGATTTCTGCTTTTTTTTGAAAAAAATCAAAAAATCATAGAAAGAAAGGATAAGAACAAAATTTTGTGCGCAACTTATTACTCAGAAGGAGGTGAAAGAAAAATGAAAAAATTTATGGCAATGTTTAGTTTATTTATATGTTTAGTTACACTTCCAACGATGGTAATCGCTGATACATATACAGTAAAAAGCGGAGATTCGATGTGGAAAATTGCTGTGAAATATCAAATCGGCTTACGGAAAATTATTGATGCAAACCCGCAGATTTCAAACCCAAGCTTAATTTATCCTAATCAAAAATTAACGATTCCCAATATTGATTCTATTAAAACAGTAGAACGTGAAGTCATTAGACTTTGTAATATTGAGCGTCAAAAAAATGGACTTCCAGCATTAACGGAAAACTGGGAATTATCCCGAGTAGCTAGAGACAAATCAATGGATATGGCACAAAAGAAATATTTCAGCCATACAAGTCCAACATACGGATCACCATTTGATATGATGAAAGCATATGGAATCAGCTACAAATCAGCTGGAGAGAATATTGCTCAAGGACAAACAAGTGCACAAGCAGTCGTACAAGCATGGATGAATTCAAGTGGTCACCGAGCAAATATCTTAAGCAAAAGTTTCACACAAATAGGAGTAGGCTATTACCAAAGCGGAAACTATTGGACACAGATGTTTATATCGAAATAAGTAAGAAAGAAGGGGTTACACCTTAAGATCTAAGGGGCAATCCCTTTTTTTGCTATCGAAAGCTTTGCTTAAGCTCACACTTGCTTTTTTTCTTAGTTCTGGCTTCAAGAGTTCGCGTCGTAAATACTTTCCATCTTTCATCTGCGTCTATCGTAAATCTATAAGAATTTGTTTTTTTGGTAAAACATATTTTAATTAAAAGAAAAATACAACTAGTGACAAGGAGAATCTTTTTATGAGAGAATATTTTAAAAAAAAGGAGGTTATGTCCATGTATAGTTTTAACAATGATTATAGTGAAGGCGCACATCCAAGAATTCTCCAAGCATTGGTAGAATCCAATTTACAACAAGAAATAGGGTATGGACAGGATTCCTTTACAAACAAAGCGGTGGAAGTATTAAAAGAAAAAATGAAAAGTGATGAGGTAGATGTTCATCTCTTAGTCGGTGGAACACAAACAAATCTCATTGCAATCTCTGCCTTTTTAAGACCACATGAAGCAGCAATTGCAGCTTCCACTGGACATATTTTTGTCCACGAAACAGGGGCGATAGAAGCAACAGGGCATAAAGTTTTAACAGTTGATACGGAAAATGGAAAGCTAACACCAGATCTGCTGCAAAAGGTGCTGGATGAACATACAGATGAACATATGGTTAAGCCAAGGCTAGTATACATATCTAACTCAACAGAAATTGGAACCATTTATTCCAAACAAGAACTTGAACTATTAAGTGCGTTTTGTCAAAAAAATAATTTAATTTTTTATATGGATGGCGCACGATTAGGATCTGCACTATGTGCAAAGGATAATGATCTAGATTTAAGTGATTTTCCAGAATTATTAGATGCTTTTTATATCGGTGGAACAAAAAATGGAGCATTAATGGGAGAAGCTCTTGTGATAAAGAATGATTCCTTGAAGGAAGATTTTCGTTACCATATAAAGCAAAAGGGAGCGATGCTAGCTAAAGGGAGAGTTCTAGGAATCCAATTTTATGAACTATTTAAAGACAATCTTTTCTTCGAATTAGCGGAGCATGCTAATAAGATGGCAGACAGACTAAACATAGCATTGGCAGAGAAAGGCTATCAGTTTTTAACGCAATCTTCTACCAATCAAGTATTCCCGATTTTTTCTAATGAAATGATTGCCGAGCTGCAGAAGAATTACCAATTCAATATTTGGGGAAAAGTCGATAATGATCATTTTGCGATTCGACTTGTTACTTCATGGGCAACAAATGAGGAGGAAGTTGAAGCTTTTATTAAGGAATTAAAATAAAGCTTGTTAAAAAATCAAAAATTTAGTTTTTCTATGGCATACCGACAATAGAAATCGGTATGCCATATTTTAGTCCGGAGAAAAATGTATCTATGATTCAACCGTAAAAAGATATAATCCAAAATTAATCCTAAGTGAATATATAGTGCTAAAAAGATATAGATCGATGGAACCTTTTACCTTATAGTTCGTATATATTTACATAAAAATAACGGAGAAAGGAAAACGAGCTATGTACGAATTCGAAGGAATTTTTTGGTTGAAATTATTGATCATATTATTTGTCTTTTTTATAGCTAGTTACCTAATTGATTTAGTTGCTAGAAAAATATTGAAATTACCAAGACGAAAGTTTTTCTCTTATAACCATATAAATAAAGTGCACGAACGAATCGATTGGTGTATAAGAATTGCTTTCATGTTCCTTTTATTTATAGCCTTTATAATAAATTATGCTTATAAACTGTGGTATTTGCAGCCCTATTTTGTATTGCTTCTTTTCATTACTGTTTCAGGACTTACACGTGCCTTAATGGAGTGGAAGTATTTGGACAATCGCAAAGAATCGCTATTTACATTTCTTCAACTTGGTTTTCTACTCCTATTGTTCAGTGGAATTGTGTGGATAGCTACAACATCATGGCTCGGATAATATGTAGTACAAGGAAAAAGACTAGTACTTGGAATAGGAATTAAAGCGGAGGAGTGTTTTACGCTTTAAAGGCGAGTTATAAACATTCCTTCTATGTGGAAAACTGCCGACTGATTTATTCTTAATATAATAGACTCAACTTTCGCAGAGTGATATCGGCAAATAAGCCTTGATATAATTAGGAAGGCCAGCGATCCACTGTTCAAGTTGACTTTGAATTATTTTTTTGATTTTCTTATTCGTTTGTTTAAGTGCATCTTGAAGAAGCTCGATCAATTGCTGTAATGCGACAGCCCAATCAAGTTCATTTACTTCATCGCATAATTCGTAAAACAGACCACCTATTGTGCGTTGATCGGTATTACAGCGATTCTGCCACGACAGAACGATAAAACGAGAAAACACAATCGTTGTATGGCAAATAAGCGCGTCATATGAACGGCTTTGGAATTCTTTTTCAAGTTTCAAAAGAGATTTGGCCGCCTTAAAGAATACCTCGATATCCCAGCGCATTCCATAGATTCGGACGATCTCCTGTTCTGAAAGAGTGCAGTCTGTGCTGAGGATGGCAAGCCAGTCGCTTTTCTTATTTCTGTTTTGAATGAATACCACTTTAATTGGTGTTCCATTAGCCATGATCGTATGGATGGAACGAAGAATTCCTTTCTTGGATTGAATGGGTCCAGCTAGGCGGTATAGTTGCTTTAAAGAAACCATCTCCCCGTTTACGTTATAACGTTGTTTTGTTTCTTTGACCATACCAATTACGTCTAATCCTTGATCCACAATAGACTTTACAAGTGGTGGCAATGTAAACCAAGAATCCATAAGGACATAACTTGCATCTATCCCATTGGCTAATGCACGTTTAATCATGTCAGGAACTTGTTCAGGCTCAGTTTGTAATGCATTTTCTCGACGCTTGTATCCACAAGTACGTTTATCAATTTTTTCAGAGATACCATTGATTTGAGACTTTTTTGAACTGACTAAAGAAAAGTCAATTGGCATAAATGTATAGCCATCTGACCAGCCCAAAGTGAGCATACGAAACCCCTTAAAGAAACGCATTTTCAGGGAAGCATGATCAAAACAACGAGCGAGAAGCTCTACCTTTTTACTACGATTTCGGTCATACGCAGAATCATCGATAATCAGTACTTTTGGACGCTCTTTATTCGTAAGGCGAGTCACCTTTTGAATAGTAAAAATGCTCAACAGTAGTAAGAAACGGCGCCAATTAAAAGTTGATTGGTTTAAAAAGCGATAGACGGCATCTTTGGCTGGAAACTGATCGGCTTTCTTTGAATCAAGAAGTGAAAACCAATTTTTGTGCTGGAAAATCAAACAGAAAACAAGCTGAAATAAGTAGGAACAGCTGAAACCGAAGGATTTTTTAATTCCTGCTTGGCGCAGGTGTTTATTCATTTCAAGCTCAGAAAAAACCGAATTAAGTTCTTTTGGTAGTTGATTGTTTTGGCTATTTTGGTCTATCATATAGGGAGCACCTCTTCTGTATGGTAGTGTTTTCTCTACAATTACACTATACCAAAGAATGAGGTGTTATTTCATTTTATTAAACACTGTCAAGCAACATATTTAATAGACCATAGACGCAATACAACTAACGATTTGCACTTATTTTTTTGGTGCGAAAGTT
>NZ_JVDT01000210.1 GCF_001076885.1 Bacillus sp. 522_BSPC | reverse complement strand
CCAGTTTGTACGCTGATAAGCAAGGCGCCTCCGCTTTTTAATTACTCTGCGACTTTTTCGAGGTTTCCGTTTCTGTCCATTTTAAATTTGGTTGGGCGCTCGTCTTCTTCTAGTACTACTAGTTTTCGGGCTCTGTTCATGATTTTCATGAGTGTTTCGTAATCTTCTTGCATTGTTTCTGAGTTATTTTCGATTTGATGTAGTTTTTCTTCTAATTCTTTGTTCCGGCTTCTAATTGTGTCCATTTCTCTTTTTAAACGCTCATTCTCGCTTTTTAAGATTTCTAGCTGTATAGGGGCATTGCGGAAATTTTGTAAGTAGGAAAGAACAGTGTCAAAATTTAGTGTACCAGCTTGGCTATGGTTTCCTGCTGGATAGGCAGGCGCTTTTTTTGTTTCGTATACTGGAATTTGCTGTACTTCTTCCTCTGTTTCCTCTTCTGATTGATAGTTTACAAGCTCTTCTTCTTGTTGACTAGTAACATTTGTATCTAATGTTTCTGTTGTAAATAATGTATCCATAGCATCCATATCCACGTCCATCGAGCCCATTTCTAAGCTTGTGGAAGCAGTAAGAGCTTCGAGATCATCCACTGTTGGTACTGGTGGTGAATATAATAGTTTCTTCTTTCCACCTTGATCTTTTCCTAAAATTCGTTGTCGTTGCTTACGTTGCTTTTTGGCAAGCTGAAGTGCCTTTTCATATTGATGGCGAACGACTGCGTTCCAGCGGAATCCACATGCTGCTGACGTTCTATTTAATTTATCCCCAACTTCTTCAAAGGCGTTTAGCTGTGTGCTTCCTTCTCTAACATGTCTTAAAACCGTTTCTGCTAATAAAAGATCATTTTCTTCAGACCATGCGTCTTGTCTAACTTTCATTTCTAACCCAACTCCCAACTTAATCACGATAAATAAATATTTCTAGTTTCATCATTTCCAGAAAAGTATTTGTTTATACAAAAGAAATACAAGGATAGTAGATTTTTTTATAGTTTAGGAAAAATACAAATAAAGAGGATAAAAAAGCAGTCGGCCATCAAGCNGCTCGCTTCTCAACTAAGGCTCCTTCATTTTGAATGAAGAAGGCAGAAATAAAGGCAAATATACTTACAATAAATCCAAAGAGGAAGAGATGGTGAATACCCTCCATAAAGGTGGAGCCACTATTTAATAAGGAGCCCATAATAGTAACACCAATCGCGGTTCCCATGTTTCTGCAGAACATAAAGAAAGAGGTGGATATTCCTTTTTCATGGTTTCCAACTAATGCTTGAGAGCCGATAACACCAACAGTACTTAGCAAGCCAAATGCTAGTCCCTGAATAATCATTAGGATAAAAACATACCAGAACCCATTTGACTCATTTAATAATACTAATAAAATTCCTGAAAGCAAAAGCAACGTATTTCCGATTATTAATAGAATGCGATAGCCATATTTTAATATCCATTTACCAGCTGGAACCGACATAGCCATCCATCCAATCGACATACCAAGGAGAGAAACACCGCTCCATAAAACAGAGAGCCCTGCCTGATTTTGCAGGAATAAAGGAATATAGCTTGATGTTCCAAACAAAGCTAATGTTCCTACAAATCCGTTAAGAAAAATCCAGGTGATGGTTTTACTCCTAAAAATGGATAATGGAACAATTGGTGAAGCATGTCTTTTTTCGAAAAAATAAAATGTGATTAATAGAAGTATACCAACTATAGCAAAAATAAAAAGATAACTTTCTAGCACGGTAACTAGTAATACACAAGTTATTCCGATTCCAAATAGTGCTGCGCCAATATAATCAACCTGTGCCTTTTTAGGCTGATAGACTTCTTTATATGGAATCAACGTAAGTAGAGCAATAATACAAACTGGTAAATTACTCAACTTTCGCAGAGTGATATCGGCAAATAAGCCTTGATATAATTAGGAAGGCCAGCGATCCACTGTTCAAGTTGACTTTGAATTATTTTTTTGATTTTCTTATTCGTTTGTTTAAGTGCATCTTGAAGAAGCTCGATCAATTGCTGTAATGCGACAGCCCAATCAAGTTCATTTACTTCATCGCATAATTCGTAAAACAGACCACCTATTGTGCGTTGATCGGTATTACAGCGATTCTGCCACGACAGAACGATAAAACGAGAAAACACAATCGTTGTATGGCAAATAAGCGCGTCATATGAACGGCTTTGGAATTCTTTTTCAAGTTTCAAAAGAGATTTGGCCGCCTTAAAGAATACCTCGATATCCCAGCGCATTCCATAGATTCGGACGATCTCCTGTTCTGAAAGAGTGCAGTCTGTGCTGAGGATGGCAAGCCAGTCGCTTTTCTTATTTCTGTTTTGAATGAATACCACTTTAATTGGTGTTCCATTAGCCATGATCGTATGGATGGAACGAAGAATTCCTTTCTTGGATTGAATGGGTCCAGCTAGGCGGTATAGTTGCTTTAAAGAAACCATCTCCCCGTTTACGTTATAACGTTGTTTTGTTTCTTTGACCATACCAATTACGTCTAATCCTTGATCCACAATAGACTTTACAAGTGGTGGCAATGTAAACCAAGAATCCATAAGGACATAACTTGCATCTATCCCATTGGCTAATGCACGTTTAATCATGTCAGGAACTTGTTCAGGCTCAGTTTGTAATGCATTTTCTCGACGCTTGTATCCACAAGTACGTTTATCAATTTTTTCAGAGATACCATTGATTTGAGACTTTTTTGAACTGACTAAAGAAAAGTCAATTGGCATAAATGTATAGCCATCTGACCAGCCCAAAGTGAGCATACGAAACCCCTTAAAGAAACGCATTTTCAGGGAAGCATGATCAAAACAACGAGCGAGAAGCTCTACCTTTTTACTACGATTTCGGTCATACGCAGAATCATCGATAATCAGTACTTTTGGACGCTCTTTATTCGTAAGGCGAGTCACCTTTTGAATAGTAAAAATGCTCAACAGTAGTAAGAAACGGCGCCAATTAAAAGTTGATTGGTTTAAAAAGCGATAGACGGCATCTTTGGCTGGAAACTGATCGGCTTTCTTTGAATCAAGAAGTGAAAACCAATTTTTGTGCTGGAAAATCAAACAGAAAACAAGCTGAAATAAGTAGGAACAGCTGAAACCGAAGGATTTTTTAATTCCTGCTTGGCGCAGGTGTTTATTCATTTCAAGCTCAGAAAAAACCGAATTAAGTTCTTTTGGTAGTTGATTGTTTTGGCTATTTTGGTCTATCATATAGGGAGCACCTCTTCTGTATGGTAGTGTTTTCTCTACAATTACACTATACCAAAGAATGAGGTGTTATTTCATTTTATTAAACACTGTCAAGCAACATATTTAATAGACCATAGACGCAATACAACTAACGATTTGCACTTATTTTTTTGGTGCGAAAGTT
>NZ_JVDT01000209.1 GCF_001076885.1 Bacillus sp. 522_BSPC | reverse complement strand
TATGAAAGTTGCAAGTAAAAGTCGAAGTCGCAAGTAAAAGAGCCAAAGTCGCAAGTAAGAGAGAGAAAGTCGCAAGAAGGAGTGTGGAAGTCGCAAGTAAGAGTATGAAAGTTGCAAGTAAAAGTGTGGAAGTCGCAAGTAAAAGTCGAAGTCGCAAGTAAAAGAGCCAAAGTTGCAAGTAAAAGTGTGGAAGTCGCAAGTAAGAGGGTGAAAGTTGCAAATAAAAGTCGAAGTTGCAAGTAAGAGTGCCAAAATCGCAAGAAAGATTGTGGAAGTCGCAAGTAAAAGAGCCAAAGTTGCAAATAAAAGTCGAAGTCGCAAGTAAAAGAGCCAAAGTGGCAAGTAAGAGAGGCAAAGTTGCAAGTAAAAGAGCCAAAATCGCAAGTAAAAGAGCCAAAATCGCAAATAAGAACACCAAAGTCGCAAAAACCCCCCTCTAAATATCGCAACCATCCTCCCAAAATCGCCAAAACTAGTTTAAAGTCTATCAAAAAGGGGAATCAACTAATTAACCAAGGTATTGGTACTTAAGTGATTAAACCATTCAATTAAATAGAAAGAAAAACCCTCTATGATAGAGGGCTTTTCAACAAAACGTTATTATTTTACTGTCTCTGGTACACTCAAGCCTAATCCTTCAGCAACTTTTGTGCCGTATTCAGGATCTGCTTTGTAGAAGTGACCAATTTGACGAAGTTTGATTTCTTCTAATTCTACAGGTTTCATTGCGCCAACAATGTTTGCAACTAATCTTTCGCGTTCTTCTGTAGACATTAAGCGGTATAGGTCTCCAGCTTGCGTGTAATGATCGTTATGGTCATATGCAACACTTTCTGCTACTCCAGATACTGCGAATGGAGTTGTTTTGTTTTCAGGAGTTTCTTTTGGACCGCTAAAGCTATTTGGTTCGTAATAAACTGAACCACCACCATTGCCATCAAAACGCATTTGACCATCGCGTTGATAGTTATTTACTTCATTGCGAGGGCGGTTAATTGGTAGTGCATTATGGTTTGCGCCAACACGGTAACGATGTGCATCACTATAAGCAAATAAACGACCTTGTAGCATTTTGTCTGGTGAAACTTCTACACCAGGTACTAATGTTCCAGGAGAGAAAGTAGCTTGCTCTACTTCCGCAAAGTAGTTCTCTGGATTACGATTAAGCACCATACGTCCAACCTCGATTAAAGGATAATCTTTTTGTGACCATACTTTTGTTACATCGAATGGATCAAAACGATACGTATCTGCATCTTCTAATGGCATTATTTGAACATAAAGTGTCCAAGCAGGAAAGTCTCCTTTTTCAATCGCATTAAATAAATCCTCTGTATGATAATCAGGATTTTCCCCAGCAAGTTTAGCTGCTAAATTCACATCAAGGTTTTTAACCCCTTGTTCTGTTTTGAAATGATATTTTACCCACACGCCTTCTCCTTCTTCGTTCACCCATTTAAAGGTATGGCTCCCGAAACCATGCATATGACGAAGGGTTGCAGGAATACCGCGATCTGACATAAGAATGGATACTTGGTGTAAAGATTCAGGTGAATGCGACCAGAAATCCCATACAGCTGTTGGATTTTTTAAGTGTGTTTTTGGATCTCTTTTTTGTGTGTGAATGAAATCAGGGAATTTAATTGCATCGCGAATAAAGAATACAGGCGTATTGTTACCAACGATGTCGTAATTTCCGTCTTCTGTATAAAATTTCACTGCAAATCCACGTGGATCACGAACAGTATCAGCAGAACCTAATTCCCCAGCAACTGTTGAAAAACGAATGAACATTGGTGTTCTTTTACCTACTTCAGATAGGAAGTTAGCTTTCGTGTATTTTGTTAAGTCATTTGTCACTTCGAAATATCCATGAGCTCCAGCCCCTTTAGCATGAACCACACGCTCAGGCACACGTTCTCTATTAAAATGAGCTAATTTTTCAAGTAAATGGACATCTTGTATTAAAGTCGGTCCACGATGTCCAGCAGTTATGGAATTTTGGTTGTCCCCAACTGGTGCTCCCCAGCTAGTAGTTAATCGATTATTTGACATATAAAAATCACCTCATAATTTAGTTCTTTAGCATATGTATATTATAATATCATCTATAAATAAAAAATCAATATAATTTTATAATTATTATAAATAAGTTTTCAGAGGGAATAATATGATAGGGTTTTATATGCTAAGAAACAAGTAATACTTGACAATGAATAGATTTTATAGAAAAGGCTAATAGAGAAAAGAAATACATGAATGAGAATTAGGAAATATGCAAGAAGCTTATATATATGAATAGAAAATAGTTATATCCATAAATTTTATGAATGGTGTATCCGATTTATTCCTTATAATCTGCTAGGATAAAGACTGTATTTCCCTTATAATGAAAGAAAGATTTTCGTCGGAATAGATTATAGGGGGCTTTACTTCATGTTGCAAAAGGAATCAGGAAAACAGAAAAGTATTATACTAATTGGGTTTATGGGTGTAGGAAAAACAACGATTGGAAAGGCTTTAGCAAATAAACTCAAACGAGACTTTATAGATGTTGATCATCAATTAGAAAGAGAATATAACATGACAGTTACCGAAATTTTTCAATATCATGGAGAGGCGTTCTTCCGAAAAAAGGAGAAGGAGATGATTATTGCTTTATCCAAACAGACACAAAAAGTTATATCCCTTGGGGGAGGAGCTTTTTTACAAGAAGACATTCGGAAAAGCTGTCTTGAAAATGGTATCGTCTTATATTTAGACATGTCCTTTAAAGCGTGGAAGCAAAGAATTCCATTTATTATCGATAGCAGGCCAGTATTACAAGGGAAATCAGAGGAAGAGATAAAGAATTTATTTAATGAGAGAAAGGCAATCTATGTAAACCATCATTTGAAGGTGAAAATGGATGGGAAAGAGCTGGAGGAAATAGTAGAATCCGTAATAGATTCCTTGGATCTTGCTTAAATAATGATAGAGAAATTGGTTATTGGAGGGAAAAAGGTGAGTAAAAGCGTTAAAGTAAGAGATGTTTTCATTGGTGAGGGATTACCGAAAATATGTGTTTCCCTGATTGGTAGAACAGTCCAAGAGCTAAGGGAAGAGGCCGCCTTACTTAAGGAGCTTCCAATCGATATAATAGAATGGCGAAGTGATTATTTTGCAGAAGTAGATGAGATAGGCAGTGTGACAGAGGCTCTGCATCTAATAAGAAATACGATAGGAAATATTCCTTTACTATTTACTTTTCGCACAGCTAAAGAGGGTGGAGAAAGGTCGATAGAGAAGGAAGCATATTTTCATTTAAATAAAAATATGGTAGAAACAGGGCTGATTGATTTACTGGATATCGAATTATTTACGGAAGAAGATGCAATGAAGGAAGTTATCAAGCTGGCGCATTCCCATCAAATCGCTGTTATACTATCTAACCATGATTTTGAAAAAACACCATCGAAAGAGGAAATTATTTCTCGATTACAGAAAGCACAACAATTAGGTGCTGATATTCCAAAAATTGCAGTCATGCCTCAATCTGTTAAAGATGTTTTAACATTATTAGATGCAACGGCAACGATGAAGGAAATTGCTGCAGACCTACCAATTGTAACAATGTCAATGGGAGGAAAAGGGGCTGTAAGTAGAATGGCAGGAGAAATATTTGGTTCAGCTATTACGTTTGCATCAGCAAAAAAAGCATCAGCACCAGGGCAAATTCCAATTGAAGAATTAAGAAATATCTTAACTACTTTACATAAAAGTTTATCGTACTCTTAACGGACAGTAGGGTTCAACTACAAGCATAGGAGCATTCGAAAACGATAGTTTCAATTATCCATCAGTGGGGAGGAATTACCACCTTGTTGGAACTTTCCCTTTATGAAAAAGGATTTCGTTTCTAGGCGAAATTCTTTTTTTATAGATTAAATGGAATAGCAAGTTAAAGATTGTCCCAAATGAAAGAGAATCGTCTATAAAACTTGCTTAAAGAAAGAAAAAGTTGGTACACTCAAACTTAAAAGATAAACATTAACGGAGCTGTTGAAATTGAATGTAGACGAAAGATTAGCACAAACAAAAACATTTTTTGCAACCCAAAAAACATTGCCTTATACATTCCGGCTGCAGCAGATGGACAAATTGAGAAATGCTATTTTAGAAAATGAACAAAGATTAATAGAAGCTCTTCAGATAGATTTAGGAAAGCACCCTTTTGAGTCCTATACTTCGGAAATAGGTTTTGTGCTTAATAGCATACGTCACACAATGAAATGTCTTAAAAGATGGATGAAGCCTAAAAAAGTAAAGAGTACATGGAGTCTATTTCCTTCTAATGGACAGATACTTTTTGAGCCATATGGGACGGTTCTTATTATTGGTCCCTTTAATTATCCCTTTCAATTATTGATTGAACCATTAATTGGAGCAATTGCTGCAGGGAATTGCGCGATATTAAAGCCTTCCGAGCTTGTACCAACAGTTTCAGCTGTAGTAACAGATATAATTAATACTATTTTTGAACCTTCCTATATTTGTTCTGTGGAAGGTGGAGTGGAGACAAATCAAGCGCTACTACATGCTAACTTTGATTATATTTTCTTTACCGGTAGCACAAAGGTTGGAAAAATTGTAATGGAAGCAGCTGCCAAGCAATTAACGCCTGTTACACTAGAGCTAGGAGGAAAAAGTCCCGTTATTATTGATGAAACAGCTAATTTGAAGATTGCGGCCAAGCGCATAATATGGGGAAAGACATTAAATGCTGGTCAAACTTGTGTGGCACCAGATTATATTATGGTACATGAATCGGTCAAAGATCCATTAATCGCTGAGTTGAAAAATACATTATTGAATTATTTCGGAGAAAGGATTGAAGAGAAGGAAGATTTCGGCAGAATTGTGAGCGAGCGGCATTTTCTTCGCTTACGAGAAATGCTAGAAGCGGACCGGGAAGGGATTTTATTTGGAGGAAATAGTAATATCGAAACAAGCTTTATTGAACCAACTATTCTGGATGCTACATGGGCATCCGCTTCTATGCAAGAAGAAATCTTCGGTCCAATTTTACCTATATTATCCTATTCAAAATTAGACAAAGCAGTGGAAGCGATAAAAAAGCTAGATAAACCGCTGGCCCTTTATCTTTTTACAAATAGCAAAGATACAGAAGAAAAGGTGATCCATGCCATATCATCTGGCGGAGTTTCGATAAATGATGTACTGACACATATTGTTCCTCCTAACTTGCCTTTCGGAGGAGTTGGGGCATCAGGAATGGGAGCTTATCATGGCGAATATAGCTTTACTACTTTTTCGCATCAAAGAAGTGTGCTTAGAAAAAGTGTTAGAGTAGATATCCCGATTCTTTTCCCTCCGTATACCGAAAAAAAGGATAAATTGATTCGTAAAGTGCTCAAATAATAAGCGTTAGGAGGCTGATTTATTGATTAATACACTACTAGCAGAAGCAAAAATGTTTATTGAGACGGCATATAACGAACTGAATAAGTCTGGAGAAGAGATAGAAGAAAGACTTATACAAGTGGAACAAGCCATCAATGAAAAGGGATATTATGAGCATACAGAGGAAGAACTAATATATGGAGCTAAAATGGCTTGGCGAAACAGTAATCGCTGTATCGGTCGATTATTTTGGGAAAATCTACATGTGCTAGACAAACGACATCTTAACACGGAAGAAGCAATAAAAGAGGCATTGTTCCATCATATTGCCTATTCAACAAATGGAGGGAAAATAAAGCCAACGATTACTATTTTTCAGCAAGAGACAAGAAATTCCTCTATCCGAATATGGAATCATCAGCTTATACGTTATGCTGGTTATGAAACAGAGCATGGAGTTATTGGAGATTCGGACTCTATAGCTTTTACAAAAGAGTGTATAAAGCTAGGCTGGACGGGAGAGCAAACAAATTATGATATCCTTCCACTTGTCATTCAAGTAAATGAGCAAAAGCCGAAACTATATGAAATCCCAAACGACATTGTTTTAGAAGTCCCGATTCAACATCCTGATTATCGATGGTTTGAAGAATTAGGCTTACAGTGGTATGCTGTTCCAATTATTTCTAGTATGCGCCTTGAAATTGGTGGTATTTCTTATACAGCAGCACCATTTAACGGCTGGTACATGGGTACAGAGATTGGTGCAAGAAACTTAGCGGATGAGAATCGCTATAATATGCTACCAACGATTGGGGAATGGCTTGGTCTAAACCTGAAAAGGAACGCTACTCTGTGGAAAGATAAGGCTTTAGTGGAATTAAATATTGCTGTATTGGACTCTTTTCAAAAAGCAGGTGTAACAATTGTTGATCACCATACAGCAGCACAGCAATTTAAGATATTTGAAAATAAAGAGGCAGAAAAAGGGAGAGATATTACAGGCAATTGGGCATGGCTAATTCCACCGCTATCTCCTGCAACTACCCATATTTTTCATAAACGCTACAATAATGAAGGCAAAAAACCAAATTATTTTAATCAGAAATATCCTTTTAACGAAAAAAATTAGAGTGGAACGAAGATGTGGCTTAGTTCCCTCTAAATTCAGTAATACCAAATGTTTGATCATAGTTATAGCCATTAAAATAAATATCTAAGTCATGAAAATATCGATGCAGATTTCGCATAGCACTACGATCATCTTTTTCTGCTACAATCTGAGCATTTGCAGCGATATCTTTCATGTCTAGTTCTATTTCTTCATCGGAGACTTTAATGTCCTTTATCTCATCAAGAATGGAAAGTGCTGCTTCTTTCTGTTCTTCATAGCTTGTCGTTTCCAATCTTCCCCAACCTAATGTTTCATTATAAAAATCATGCCAAATAGAAATAAACGTGTGTCCGCTCGTTCCATCTGCTAAAGTGACAACTTCCTCATTGACAGGAGTATTAACTTTTTCCGTATCAAAAGATTCTTCTACTTCGGTAGATGCTCCCTTCACGACGGACCGCTCATTATTTGTTTGTAAGGGCGAATCACTGTCAAATAGTGTTTGTATGACAAAAAAGGAAGAAACGCCAATAGCAGTAACTGTTAGTAGGATAGCAATAGTCCAAGTCCAAAATTTCATCTGTAAAATATTCCCTCCTTTTGAAATACTCAACTATTAGTCTATCATTTGTAAAATATGAATTCAATGTTTCGAAATAAGTTACCGTATATAACGAATTTCTCTTTCAGCATGCATAAATTAACAGAGCTTGGATAAGGTAAAAAAAAAGGGGTGTTCGTATGGAAGGAGAAAGAGATTTACCTATAGAGTTTAGTAATCATATGCACCATGCGTTGAACCATTTACAAGATAAAATTGGCGAACTCCAGCGTACGATGGATGAAAAAAATTGCTGCATCTTGAATGACTTTGAAGAAGTAAATAAACAATTTAAAAGTATTCATCATAGTGCTGCTACCTTCTATTTACAATTATATTTAGAGCCATATACAGAGGATTTAGAAATTCTTACAGCATGTGCCCAAGTCTTATCAGAGAAACGTCATGGTGCACTAATTGCCATTAAACGTAATGATGAATTAGAAACACGTGTTCATTCAGGAATTCCTTTGCATGCAAAATTATCTCCGTCTCTATTAGAAGCAATATTCTATCCGGGTAATCCTTTGCACGATGGTGGGGTACTAATTGAGGAGAACGCTATTGTTTCAGCCGGAAATATTTTCCCTTCCTCTCTTCATTACAATGGGAAGGAAAAATTGGGGACAAGACACCGAGCAGCCATTGGTTTAAGTGAGATAACTGATGCATTAGTTATGGTCGTTTCCGAGGAAACAGGCAGAATATCGTTCGCCTTGGGGGGCGTTTTATATCCAATACAGCCTGGAGGAATAACAAGCTAGGATAGTGCTATCTTAAACTAGAGAAAAAAATTGCCCAAAAAGGGACTTAAATATCCCCTTTTGGCTATCAATTAATACTTGTCTTTTTCCTTTAAGCTATAGGATATTTTTCAAAGTTTCTTGCAGTGTACCTCTTGTTTCTGCATTTTGTTCGAAATGAATGCCAGCATGCACCATTTTTTTCACTAATTCTGGCCTTAATCCAGTCAGAATTGCTTTGCAACCCATCATTGAAATTCCTGCTAATATTTTTTCGAAGTAATCTATTACATCCATTTCCATTATGGCAATACCAGAAAGGTCTATAACTAATATTTGGATTTTGGATTCTCCTATATCATTTAGAACCTTTTCCTCAATTATTTTAATTCTGTATGAATCAATAAAACCGATTAACGGTAAAACAGAAATAGATTGTTTAATTGGAATAATTGGGACGGATAAATGTTCCACTACTTCTCTTTGTTTATGTAGCATTTCATCCTTGTAATGAGAATAGCTAAGAAAAAAGGTATTTAAAAATTGATCTATTTTTTCATTAAATAATTTTTCCATCCCGTAATAATCATCACGATTTTTCAATATATCTTTTTCCTCATCTATTATCCGTATAAAGTGCCATAACGTTCTTCTTATCGCTTGCACCCATTCAAGCTTTAATTCAAGTGTTAAAGAGTGTTTTGCCCATGCAATTCCTTCGACTTTCGCAAAAGAGATTAGTTCTGCTTCTTGTTGATCCACTGTATAAAAAATTAATTTTTTGGCGTTTTTTAATAAATCGATATTTCCTTTGTTCAAAATATCTGTAATTTTGGTGGAAACGTTTATTGCTTCAGTAAGAAGTTTTTGATTGAATGGTGTTTCATTTTCGTTAATGAAAGTTTTTAATTCTTCCTTTATGTAAGCTATTGTATTCATACAACTACTCCCCTGGATTAATTTAAGGTAGTAAAGCACTAATTTACACTAAAAATAATAACAAGAAGTATCTACCCTATTGTTAAGGTGATTAAACATATATTTTAGTTTAAAAGTATTTGGGAATATGGATAAAATTCCTTGCTGAAATGATAAAGGACATTACTAGAATCAAATGATAATAGATGGTAGTTTATACCAAGTAACATATTACTCATCAATGAAAAAAATAAAGTACTAAAAGGTGGTGCCTTAGGAACATTATTCAGACATAATTGATTTTTCTTATTATTTTCTCTTGTGTGTGATTTCCTTTAAAGATATAATAAAACTAACTTATAAAAGAAAAGAGGTGGGAAGGATGTTAAGTTCAACTGTTTTAGTGCAAGGTTATATGATGGAAAGTCTATATATTAACCGTGCAAAATTTGCGATGGTAGTTGTTAACGGGATAAGTATGCCCTTTTTTAAACAACTAAATAGCAAACTAAAACAGTGAAAACATCTCTTACCCACATCTCTATTTGGACGGTTAAAGGAGTGCATTTTCATGCACTCTTTTTTTAATGGCTTACCAAGTCATTTATTAATAGAAGGAACTAATGGCTCTTTCTAAAAGTACATTTAGAGGTATTTATATTTAATGGAAAAGTGTATCTGTCTTTTTCCTTAAATGTTGCTATGGAGAACTTTGTTTTCCATGGCTTTTTTGCGTTGCTAAAAAGTGGACTAAACCGTCCATGAAAGAGTCAGGGAAAAGAGATAATCATAGAAAAAGGAGCGAGCGGTATTATGATTATTTGCAGTGTCAATCATGTAGCGAAGATGTACGGAGGAAATACATTATTTGAAGACATATCATTAGAGTTAAAGGAAAAAGAAAGAGTTGGTCTAGTTGGTAGAAATGGGAGTGGGAAGACCACTTTATTTCGACTACTTGCAGGGCAGGAAACACCTGATGCTGGACAAATCCATTGGAAAAAAGGATTAAAGATTGGATATTTAGAACAAATTCCGGAATATGAACAATCTATGAAGGTGAAGGAAGTATTAAAAAAGGCATTTTCTGACCTTGAAACAATAGAAGGGAAGATAAAACAGATGGAACAGGAAATGGCGCAGGATATCAATCCAGAGCAGCTATTGCTATTAATGGAGGAGTATGGGAAATTGCAGGAGTATTTTACGAATGCTGGTGGATATGAAATGGAAGCAAAAATAGAGAAAATGGTTAATGGGCTAAAAATCGAGCAGTTGGTCATGAAAGAATATGGAGCTTTAAGTGGAGGTGAAAAAACAAAGGTTGGTTTAGCGATGCTACTCCTCCAAGAACCTGATTTTCTTTTATTGGATGAACCGACGAACCATTTGGATTTAATGGCAGTCGAGTGGCTTGGGAAATTTCTTCAGGATTATAATGGTACTATTTTAGTGGTTTCCCATGATCGCTACTTTTTAGATGAAGTGATTCAAAAGGTGGTAGATTTAGAAGATGGGGAAGTAACAACCTACTATACTAATTTTACAAATTTTACAAAGGAAAAGGAAGAAAGGCTTTTAAGAGAGTTTCAGGCATATGAGGAACAGCAAAAGAAAATCAAGAAAATGAGAGAAGCAATCAAACGACTTCGTGAATGGGCGAATCGGGCGAATCCGCCTAATGAAGGATTGCATAAGCGAGCGAGAAATATGGAAAGGGCTATCGAAAGAATGGAAAAACTAGCTCGCCCCATTATAAATAGAAAGAAAATGAATTTTGACATGGAAGCAAGTGACCGAAGTGGGAAGGATGTTATTCAGCTGAAGAATGTCTCAAAAAGCTTTGGCGATCAACTATTGTTTCAACAAGTTCAAATGCAAATAAGCTATAAAGACAGAGCGGCAATTATTGGAGAGAATGGATCGGGGAAATCAACTTTGTTGAAGATGATTCTTCAACAAATGGAGCCAGATATAGGAGAAGTTAAAATGGGAAGTAACGTGAAAATTGGCTATCTTTCTCAGCATGTATTAATGGAAATGGAAGAGGAAACAGTGATCGAAGCTTTTCGAAATGAAGTGCATGTGACAGAGGGGGAGGCACGGCATATTTTAGCTCAATTTCTCTTTTACGGTTATTCCGTTTTTCGAAAGGTCAGCAATTTAAGTGGAGGAGAAAGAATGAGGCTTCGCTTAGCCCAGCTTATGTATCAAGAAATCAATCTATTAATTCTAGATGAGCCAACCAATCATTTAGATATAGAGTCCCGTGAAGTATTAGAAGAGGCTTTAGAAGATTTTGATGGCACGATTCTTGCGGTTTCCCATGATCGCTATTTTCTAAATAAGCTATTTCAAAAGATTTATTGGATTCAAACAAAGGAAGTTCACTATTTTGAAGGGAACTACACGTATGCACGCGAAAAGTCGACGGAAAGACAAACGTCCAAGAATCTACAAACTAATCCAGTAAAATCAAAAAAAGAGAAGAAGGCCACAATTAAGGAAAAACAGGAGAGGGAAGCTTCTTTTAATCAAATTCAATTGGAAAAGGAAGTAGAACGATTGGAAAAAAAGATTTCAGAATTAGAGAAAATAATGGAAATAGAAACGGATTGGGGTAAATTGGAGCAGTTGTTTTCTAAAAAGGAGGAGCTTGAAAGACAGTGGGAGGAGCTATATGGACTTATGAATCGTAAGTAAAAAGGAGAAAGGCTGTCAATCATTCAGCCTTTCTCCTTTTTTATAAACTATCTGCACAACGTTTACGAATATACCCTTTATCTTTATGGTAAAGGACTAATGCGACGATTAGAATAATTGCCGATACCCATATGGCTTTATTGCCAAATTGAGTGGTTGTAAAGGTACCAAGTAATGCCCCAAATAAAAAGGAGCCGATAATAATGGAAAACTCTTTAAATTGGATCTTCGCTTCTTGACTTTGTTTTGTAAAAGCAGCATAAGCGGCTTGAGTTGCAGTTCTTAGATTCCCAGTAGTCATTGTTGAATTATATGCCCATTTATCTAACTTGTTAAATGTTGATATTTGTAAAGAAGATACAAATGAGATGCTGGTTGTAACAATGATATTCGGAACAGATGTTGGCAAGAATCCGACTATAATTAAGACGATACATTCTAAAATAAGGATTGATCGTCTATAGCTGTATAGGATTTCCCTTAGAGATGGTATTTTGACAATTTCAGAAACCAAGACTCCTAAGACAAAGGCTATTAATGGCGGGATATAATGAAGGGATTCCACCCATTCACCTGTTGCAGCGTTTACTGCGAATAAAACGATATTCCCTGTTTGTGCATTGGCAAATACACCGTCTCTACTAATAAATGTATAAGCATCTAAAAAACCACCAACTATTCCTAATAAAGAAGCTAGGAATACGGAATTAGAAGATAAGGAAGGTATTGGTTTGATTTTATCAATCATGAATAATTACGCTCCTTGAAGGATAATTCTTTCCAGTAAAAATACTTAGGAAAAACATATCTATCTTATCATAAATTATCATAAGTGTATTTGAACAAAATCCAAATTTTTTTAGCGATAAGTTCTTTTCTTAAACAAAAGGAGTGGATACTTGCAATTTGTCGTAATATACAAAATGAAAAATGTCAATTACTCTATTAAATTTCGAATGTAAATTTTTCGTAAATAAATATTAATTTCGTGTAAATAATATTCTGGAATAGTGTAAATTCTTGTCGGATGTTGTTATGATAACTTGGTATATGTCTTAAAAGAATTAGGTTTTAGGGGGACAAACTTTTGGAAATTAATTATCAACTCAACTTTCGCAGAGTGATATCGGCAAATAAGCCTTGATATAATTAGGAAGGCCAGCGATCCACTGTTCAAGTTGACTTTGAATTATTTTTTTGATTTTCTTATTCGTTTGTTTAAGTGCATCTTGAAGAAGCTCGATCAATTGCTGTAATGCGACAGCCCAATCAAGTTCATTTACTTCATCGCATAATTCGTAAAACAGACCACCTATTGTGCGTTGATCGGTATTACAGCGATTCTGCCACGACAGAACGATAAAACGAGAAAACACAATCGTTGTATGGCAAATAAGCGCGTCATATGAACGGCTTTGGAATTCTTTTTCAAGTTTCAAAAGAGATTTGGCCGCCTTAAAGAATACCTCGATATCCCAGCGCATTCCATAGATTCGGACGATCTCCTGTTCTGAAAGAGTGCAGTCTGTGCTGAGGATGGCAAGCCAGTCGCTTTTCTTATTTCTGTTTTGAATGAATACCACTTTAATTGGTGTTCCATTAGCCATGATCGTATGGATGGAACGAAGAATTCCTTTCTTGGATTGAATGGGTCCAGCTAGGCGGTATAGTTGCTTTAAAGAAACCATCTCCCCGTTTACGTTATAACGTTGTTTTGTTTCTTTGACCATACCAATTACGTCTAATCCTTGATCCACAATAGACTTTACAAGTGGTGGCAATGTAAACCAAGAATCCATAAGGACATAACTTGCATCTATCCCATTGGCTAATGCACGTTTAATCATGTCAGGAACTTGTTCAGGCTCAGTTTGTAATGCATTTTCTCGACGCTTGTATCCACAAGTACGTTTATCAATTTTTTCAGAGATACCATTGATTTGAGACTTTTTTGAACTGACTAAAGAAAAGTCAATTGGCATAAATGTATAGCCATCTGACCAGCCCAAAGTGAGCATACGAAACCCCTTAAAGAAACGCATTTTCAGGGAAGCATGATCAAAACAACGAGCGAGAAGCTCTACCTTTTTACTACGATTTCGGTCATACGCAGAATCATCGATAATCAGTACTTTTGGACGCTCTTTATTCGTAAGGCGAGTCACCTTTTGAATAGTAAAAATGCTCAACAGTAGTAAGAAACGGCGCCAATTAAAAGTTGATTGGTTTAAAAAGCGATAGACGGCATCTTTGGCTGGAAACTGATCGGCTTTCTTTGAATCAAGAAGTGAAAACCAATTTTTGTGCTGGAAAATCAAACAGAAAACAAGCTGAAATAAGTAGGAACAGCTGAAACCGAAGGATTTTTTAATTCCTGCTTGGCGCAGGTGTTTATTCATTTCAAGCTCAGAAAAAACCGAATTAAGTTCTTTTGGTAGTTGATTGTTTTGGCTATTTTGGTCTATCATATAGGGAGCACCTCTTCTGTATGGTAGTGTTTTCTCTACAATTACACTATACCAAAGAATGAGGTGTTATTTCATTTTATTAAACACTGTCAAGCAACATATTTAATAGACCATAGACGCAATACAACTAACGATTTGCACTTATTTTTTTGGTGCGAAAGTT
>NZ_JVDT01000208.1 GCF_001076885.1 Bacillus sp. 522_BSPC | reverse complement strand
ATCATATATTTGTTTTTTGGATCATATCTGCTTTACTTTGGATCGTATATTTGTTTTTTGGACCATTTCCACTGCTTTCGATTATATATCCACATTTCCGACCATCTCCACCCCACTCCAACCAACAAAAAAATCCCTTATCGCTCAACACAATAAGGGATTCTAACCTCAAAACTCCTCATAAACAGCTGGATCTTGATCCGCAATCCGCCCGTCTTCGCGTGTTAGCCCAGAAATTTGCTGCATTTGTTCTTCTGTTAATTGAAAATCGAATATTTCTAGGTTTTCTTTTTGTCTTTGTGGGGAGCTTGATTTTGGAATTGGCAAGGCTCCTAGTTGGGTATGCCATCTTAGGATGACTTGGGATATTGTTTTGCCGTGTGCTTTTGCTATTTGTTGAATCGTTTCGTTTTCTAGGACATTATTTGCTCGGCCGAGTGGGCTCCATGATTCGGTTACGATTCCGTTCTCTTTGTCATAGGCTAGTTGCTCTTTTTGTGAAAAAAATGGATGTAGTTCTACTTGATTAATGCTCGGCAATACGCCGGTTTCTTTTTTCAAGCGATCGAGATGCTCTGGTAAGAAGTTGCAGACACCGATGGAGCGAATGAGTCCCCATTTTTTGGCGTCAATTAACGCTTGCCAGGCTTCTACGTATAAATCTGTTTTGGGATTTGGCCAGTGAATTAGGAATAAATCGTAATAATCTAGTTTTGTGCGGTAGAGTGATTCTTGGATAGTATAGATGGCTTTGTCGTATTGATGGTGTCTTCCTGGAAGTTTGGATGTAAGGAATAATTGATCTCTGCTAACAGCACTGCGGCGAACGGCTTCACCGACTGCTCCTTCATTTTCGTAATTAAATGCAGAGTCGAGTAAGCGATAGCCCATATCAATTGCTGACGTCATCGCTTGAACACCAGACGCGCCTCGCAAATCATATGTACCAAATCCAATGGCTGGAATCACAAGGCCATCATTTAGCGTTATTTGTGGAATTGTTGTATGCATGATTGATATCCTCCTTCTATAAATTAGAAAAGATTTCCTCTCTTTAAAAGTATAGAGGATACTAGATAACAAATTCTACTGATATGCTTCATCTCTTTCATTAAATTATCTTTACTTCAAAATATTATTCTTTCAATACTTAGGCAATATGTTAAAATATAGTATATATATTAAAAAATGTATCGGAGGGATAAGGGATGAAAAGTACTGGAATTGTTCGGAAAGTGGATGAATTAGGTCGTATTGTTATTCCAAGAGAATTGAGAAGAACATTGGGAATTGAAATTAAAGATCCATTAGAGATTTTCGTAGAAGGGGAAAAAATCGTCTTCCAGAAGTATAAAGCCTTTGAGGAGTGTGCGATTACTGGGGAAGTCTCACCTGATAATATCACCATTGGCAACGGAAAGATTGTGTTAAGTAAAGAAGGCGCCGAAATACTAATGAAAGAATTAGAATCCGTTTTTGCGAATGATTCTCAGAAGTAAGCTTTCAAATTCCATTTATGATAGGACAATTCCCTCTTCATTCACTCGATAGACGGAATTGTCTTTTTTGATTATTTTATTGTCTCGGTGCAAACAGCATCACACCTACTCCTATTAGGCAAATACCTGCACCTATCCAGTCATTCAAATCAGGTGTTTTTCGATCAATCCCCCATCCCCATAAAACAGAGAGGATGATAAAGATACCTCCATATGCAGCATATACTCTTCCAAACGACATAAACGATTGAAAGGTTGCAATAATACCATATAAAACAAGAGATATTCCGCCAAATATCCCCCAATAATAAGGCTTGCCCTCTCGAAGCCATTGCCAAATGAGATAGCCCCCACCGATTTCAGCTATACCAGCCAAAATAAAAATGATAATTGTCATCAAAAATCACCCTACTATCCATTTTCCATTCATTATACCAAATAACTAGGGTAATTAATCACTTCTTTCCCGTCTACTTCTTTCAATCATTCTCACTGTTAATTTGTGAAAAAGCATCAAAAAAACATATAGAACTAGATAGGTAAAAATGGAGTAAAATTGCTTCCAGCCATTTAAATAAAAGGTTCCTGTATAGATAAAGAAGGTTTCGTATACCATTGCAATGACTCCCCAAGTGAAAATATAGACTATCTTTTTATGAAGACCACTTTTATACGGAAAGTAATTTAGAAAGATGACGTTAATCGCTGGATAGATTCCCCCAATCTAAATCAAACTCTCCCAATCTACCCCTATTCTAAAATAACCATATAAATCATATTTCAAATCGAGAAAGGTATCAGTTACTAGTTGAAGAAATGTGGCAAACAATGTCGTTGTCAACAATTCAATAGCTGTTAAGCGTTTTGGAATAAAATAAGCAATTGCATTAAATAAAATTACCATCAAGATAAGAACATAAAATAACTCCTGTCTATATTGGCTTGTCCGTTCTTTTTTCCTGCAACTTCATAAATAATCTTGTTATTAGATACCCACCAATATAGAGGAACCAATAAATCAGAAAAATATAGAAGAAATTAATCCATTTATAGGGTTCAAATAACCCGATAGCTGTCAAAAGTGGTTTAAAACCAAAGCCAAAAATAACTGCTAATATGGTTGCATAAAGATAGAAGTTTTTATTATGCTTTAACGTCCATTGAAATACGAGCATAATAGCCACTGGAATAATCGCCCCATCCAGTGAGAAGCTTGGTAAGAATGGCAGAAACTGATACGGGTAGGCCCATAAACCAAAGCGAATACCCGTTGCATCTACATAGGAAAATAACATATGCACAGCAAAACCAAAGAAACCAATTATGAATATACGCTTTCGATCAATAGTAAAAAATAAAACGATTAGTGGAATGACTAACATCAGCACTCCCACCCAAAACTGCCATGTATCCAAACCGGAATACTTACTCCAATACTCTATTGCCTCTTTTGTATAATTCTCTTGTATAGAAACTAATCGATCAAAAAAAGATCGTTGTTGGTCATTCATCTGATCACCTCAGGGATTATTTCATTTTTTTAGTATGAACTATTTTTTAGAAAATATTTCACTTACTTATCGCTCATTAAATAAAAAGAATGGGGCAGACTTCAATTATTAGAAACTTCTTTCGATTAATAGTAACTAGATGAACACTGGGGGTACTTTATGTATCATCGAATATGGAATAATGCTACTTATTTCCGATATTTTTTCTTTATTCTTTTATCTCAACTTTCGCAGAGTGATATCGGCAAATAAGCCTTGATATAATTAGGAAGGCCAGCGATCCACTGTTCAAGTTGACTTTGAATTATTTTTTTGATTTTCTTATTCGTTTGTTTAAGTGCATCTTGAAGAAGCTCGATCAATTGCTGTAATGCGACAGCCCAATCAAGTTCATTTACTTCATCGCATAATTCGTAAAACAGACCACCTATTGTGCGTTGATCGGTATTACAGCGATTCTGCCACGACAGAACGATAAAACGAGAAAACACAATCGTTGTATGGCAAATAAGCGCGTCATATGAACGGCTTTGGAATTCTTTTTCAAGTTTCAAAAGAGATTTGGCCGCCTTAAAGAATACCTCGATATCCCAGCGCATTCCATAGATTCGGACGATCTCCTGTTCTGAAAGAGTGCAGTCTGTGCTGAGGATGGCAAGCCAGTCGCTTTTCTTATTTCTGTTTTGAATGAATACCACTTTAATTGGTGTTCCATTAGCCATGATCGTATGGATGGAACGAAGAATTCCTTTCTTGGATTGAATGGGTCCAGCTAGGCGGTATAGTTGCTTTAAAGAAACCATCTCCCCGTTTACGTTATAACGTTGTTTTGTTTCTTTGACCATACCAATTACGTCTAATCCTTGATCCACAATAGACTTTACAAGTGGTGGCAATGTAAACCAAGAATCCATAAGGACATAACTTGCATCTATCCCATTGGCTAATGCACGTTTAATCATGTCAGGAACTTGTTCAGGCTCAGTTTGTAATGCATTTTCTCGACGCTTGTATCCACAAGTACGTTTATCAATTTTTTCAGAGATACCATTGATTTGAGACTTTTTTGAACTGACTAAAGAAAAGTCAATTGGCATAAATGTATAGCCATCTGACCAGCCCAAAGTGAGCATACGAAACCCCTTAAAGAAACGCATTTTCAGGGAAGCATGATCAAAACAACGAGCGAGAAGCTCTACCTTTTTACTACGATTTCGGTCATACGCAGAATCATCGATAATCAGTACTTTTGGACGCTCTTTATTCGTAAGGCGAGTCACCTTTTGAATAGTAAAAATGCTCAACAGTAGTAAGAAACGGCGCCAATTAAAAGTTGATTGGTTTAAAAAGCGATAGACGGCATCTTTGGCTGGAAACTGATCGGCTTTCTTTGAATCAAGAAGTGAAAACCAATTTTTGTGCTGGAAAATCAAACAGAAAACAAGCTGAAATAAGTAGGAACAGCTGAAACCGAAGGATTTTTTAATTCCTGCTTGGCGCAGGTGTTTATTCATTTCAAGCTCAGAAAAAACCGAATTAAGTTCTTTTGGTAGTTGATTGTTTTGGCTATTTTGGTCTATCATATAGGGAGCACCTCTTCTGTATGGTAGTGTTTTCTCTACAATTACACTATACCAAAGAATGAGGTGTTATTTCATTTTATTAAACACTGTCAAGCAACATATTTAATAGACCATAGACGCAATACAACTAACGATTTGCACTTATTTTTTTGGTGCGAAAGTT
>NZ_JVDT01000207.1 GCF_001076885.1 Bacillus sp. 522_BSPC | reverse complement strand
ATCTAAGTTTAAAAGGCGGTTACGACCAATCATCAATAGCTATCTGTTTTTCAGTGGTCGCGTAGTGAGGCTCAGCTTCCTCTCCGGCGCATCCGTGCATCTGTAGCACAATGAACGACTTATTTTATACACTTAACTATATTTAAAAACATAGATAGTGTAGCATTATTTAAGAGCTAAATTAGAGATTGTTCGTCTTTAAAGATTAGTTATTTAGTTTTGTCCCAGTCTCTTTTGGCTGTATTTGACAAACATTTCTAAAAAAGATTGCCAGTTACCAAAATAATATATATAATATGGAATATTTCGAATATGGAAAGAAGCGATGAAGATGGAGAAAAACAACATTAAAAACGGGGTAATATTTGCTGGTATATCTTACTTAATATGGGGACTATTCCCGATATATTGGAAGCATCTGCAAGGAGTTGGGGCAGATGAAATTCTCGCAAATCGAATTTTTTGGTCATTTATTTTTATGTGCATTTTACTAACATTTACTCGTAAATGGGAATTATTCTTTCAAACATTAAAATCATTTAAGCACCAGAAAAGACAGGGTATCATGCTGTTTATTGCATCTATATTAGTAAGCTGCAATTGGTTTATCTACATTTGGGCTGTAAATGCGAATAAAATAATCGAAACGAGTCTAGGGTATTATATAAATCCACTGGTAAGTGTATTATTAGGCATTTTTGTAATGAAAGAGAAATTGTCTAAAATACAGTATGTTTCTGTAGGATTAGCTGCAATTGGAGTTTGTATTATTACTTTTGCTCATGGAGCATTTCCATGGATTGCTATTTCATTAGCATTAACATTTGGCTTATATGGATTAACAAAGAAATTAATCAAAATTAATTCGGATGTAGGATTAACCTTGGAAACCATGTTTATTACTCCATTTGCCTTAATGTATATTGGCTATTTATTTTTAAAAGGAGATCATGCATTTTTAGCTGTATCTACTAGTTTAGACTTCTTATTAATTATTTCTGGTGTGTTAACAGCAGTGCCATTGTTGTTTTTTGCAAAAGGAGCGCAAAGGATTCCGCTATCCATGCTCGGGTTCATTCAATATTTAACACCTACATTAACACTAATACTTGGGGTATTCGTTTATCATGAACCATTTACAACCTCTCATTTATTGGCATTTATATTTATTTGGTCAGCATTATCCATTTATTCTTTATCACAAACAAAACTATTCTCTAATTCAAAAAAGCAACAGCAAGCAAAGGGAATAGCGTAAAGAATCTATTTAAGTAATCCGACATTTTCCTGAAACAATATCGGTACTTATACGTATAAGAAATAGAAAGAAATAATAGGGGGTTATAAGTAATGAGTGGAAAACGTTGGGCAGCTTTAGGGATAGCTGGTATTATTTTTGTCTTTTCCATTATTACCAGTATGGTATCTGTAGCGTTCACAACGGACGTAGAAGATTTATTTGGACAATTTCTTAGTGAAGGGGAAGGGCCATATGTAGAAGAATACATAGAGGACGGAGATTTCTCTGAGAAGATAGTTGTACTGGAAGTGTCTGGGACCATTCAAGATACTGGAGATGCCGAATCTCTTTTTTCGACAGTAGGTTATAATCATACTTCCTTTATCGAAAAATTAGATTACATAAAAGAGGATCCTAGTGTAAAAGGTGTAATTTTGAAAGTAAATTCTCCTGGTGGAGGAGTTGTAGAAAGTGCACAAATCCATGATAAATTAGTAGAAATTCAAAAAGAATCAAAAAAACCAATATACGTATCAATGGGATCTATGGCAGCGTCTGGAGGGTACTACATTTCTGCACCTGCTGATAAAATTTTTGCTAGTCCGGAAACATTAACAGGCTCACTTGGAGTTATTATGAGTGGATATAATTTCGAAGGGCTTGCTGAAAAGTATGGAGTAGAGTTTGTCACAATTAAGAGTGGGAAATATAAGGATATCATGAGTTCTACAAGAGAAATGACAGAAGATGAAAGAGAGATTTTACAAAATTTAATTGATAATTCTTATGCCGGTTTTGTTAAAGTCATTGCTGATGGTCGAGGAATGACAGAGGCAGAAGTGAAGAAAGTCGCTGATGGACGGATTTACGATGGTAGACAGGCGAAGGAACTAAATTTAATCGACGATTTTGGCTATTTTGATGATGTAGTAGAACAGATGAAAAATGACTATGATTTAAAGGACGCAGCTGTCGTTACCTATACCGACAATACTGGTTTTGCTTCCCTATTTGGAATGACTGCCAAAAAATTAATTACAAGTGAGGATAAAGAATTAGCAAATATACTAAAGATTGTCACCAATGCTAACTCGCCTCGACTAATGTATTTATATGCAGAATAGGAGGGGGACAAATGAGTAATAACCGTGAAAATATAGAATCAGAATCTTCCCTGAAGGACGAGGAACTATCCGAATTAACGGTATCATTAAATGAAACCGTTGAATCAAAGGAACAAAATCTGAATGTTGGTGATAGTAAGTTAGATTCTAAAGGCAAAGTTTCGTATGTATATGCCGGCTTTTGGATGCGCTTTTGGGCTTATTTAGCAGATATAGTGATTGTATCGAGCGTTAATCGTATTCTTATTTATCCGATTTTAAGAATAATAGATGTACCGTTACATGAATCGAGTATTTTTTCTACCGTTAACATTTGTACGGCCATTACGTTTTATTTATATTTTGTTTTAATGACACTGTTTTTAAAACAAACGTTAGGAAAGATGATTTTTGGCTTGAAGGTTATACCGATGAACAAAGAAAGATTAACATGGGACACTATCCTTTTCCGTGAATGGATTGGTCGATTTATCTCTGGCAGCTTTATTATTTTATATGCGCTAGTTGCCTTCTTGCCGAAGAAACAAGGTCTTCATGATTTATTTGCTGATACAGCAGTCATTCATGATCGATAATAGGAACCGAGGTTGGGACATAAGTTTTAACTAATAATAAAAACGGACATTTATGCAGTTGGTATGCATTAGTGTTCGTTTTTTGTGTTTTGGAAAGATGATTTTTAAAAAAGTAAATTGGTTATTTCGTTTTGTCACATCCTAGTTTTTATTTTTGAATACTAATTCCATAGCATAGAAAAGAATCAGGAAGAAATAGGTTTATTTTTTCATATTTTATCCAATAATAATAGGCTGAAGGGAAGTGTTACCAAAGTGAAAGTTCTTTCCATAATTGGTCTTATTATTGGTGCTCTTTTTTTAGTGCTTATTTTTCTGTGTTTTTTAAAATTAACGATACATATACGCTATTATCATAAGAAAGATAATGATGATTTAAAGATAGAGCTTCGAGCATTGTTTGGACTCATAAAATACAAAAAAACCATTCCTTTGATAAAAATAGATGAGGACTCTCCAACACTGGTGATGAAAGAGGAGACGGAATTACAGGGTAAACAGGAAACTGTAGAGGAAACAAAGCAATTTTCCGCCTCTGATTTATTAATTTTTTTATCTAATTCAAAAGAATTATTAAACCATGTTGTACAGTTTCATCGCATAGTAAGGTCATTTTTAGCAAAACTAACAATTAAGCATATCGAATGGAGCTCGATTGTTGGTCTAGGAGATGCAGCACATACTGGAATGATTTCTGGTGCTATTTGGGCTGTTAAAGGAAGTATTATTGGCATTATTAGTAATTATATGAAGCTTAAAGACATGCCCAAAATCAACATATATCCACAATTTCAAGGAATGGCCTCTGAAACATTATTTTCTTGTATGATTCAATTTCGGATAGGGCATGCTATGATGGCAGGAATTAAACTGGTTAAATATTGGAAAGATGGTTTTCCAAAGTTTAAAACAAGTGAACCATCTATTCCAAGTAAACAATAGCAACGGAGGAATGGGAAAATGTCAGATCATCCAATTCAAGGCTTAATGACAACTGCAATGGAAAACTTAAAAGAAATGATTGATGTCAATACGATTATTGGCGATCCTGTTGAAACACCTGATGGCAGTGTCATCTTAACCGTATCTAAAGTGGGATTTGGATTTGCTGCTGGTGGTAGTGAATTCACACTTGAAAATCATTCATTAAATGATTCGTTGACTAAACATCCTTTTGGAGGGGGAAGTGGTGGGGGAGTAAGTATTACTCCAATTGCTTTTCTTATTGTAAATGGTGAGGGCGTAAAAATGGTGCATTTAGATGAAAGTACCCATCTATACGAAAAAATATTGGACATTGCTCCACAAGCTGTTGATAAGATTCAACAAATGTTCGCTAAAAAAGATTCATCTTCTGAATCAAGCAACAACAACGCTCATACAAACCAGCCGAAAGAAGATATTGAGTTTTAAAAAAATCAATTAGATGTAGTTTAAACGAGTTCACACAAAATAGTGGACTCGTTTCCTTTTTTTTATAAAAAAAGCCAATTATATTTCTTAAGAAAGTACGTTTTTTTTGCAAATAAAAAAAACTATCGATATTATGGTAGTAAATACATAGAATGAAATCGAAAATGGAGGAGAGGCAATGGCAAATATAACGTTTAAGCATAACCCGGTAACATTGATTGGAAATGAAGTGAAAGTCGGAGACAAAGCTCCAGATTTTACCGTGTTAGCAAATGATATGTCAGAGGTAACATTAGCAAGCTCAAAGGGAAAGGTCCGCCTTTTTAGTGTTATCCCTTCTATTGATACAGGTGTTTGTGATACTCAAACAAGAAAATTTAATGAACAAGCAGCTAGACTTGAGAATGTGGAGATAATAACAGTAAGTGCTGATTTACCTTTCGCTCAAAGAAGATGGTGTGCTGCAAGTGGCTTGGACAATGTTATTACTGTATCAGATCACAGGGATTTATCTTTTGGAGAATCATATGGTGTGGCGATGAAAGAATTGCGATTGTTAGCTCGTGCTATTTTTGTTGTTGATTCAACTGATACTGTAACTTACGTTGAATATGTTAGTGAGGGCAGCAACCATCCGAACTACGAGGCAGCGATAGCAGCAGTGAAAGCAGCGAAATAACGATAATAACTTATAGGTAATACAATCGATTATCTGGTTAAATTTTTAACCGTATGATAAGCTAGAGTTTGGCCTTCTATATAAAGGACAGGCTCTTTTTATTTGGCTGTATCCTATTATGCAAAATTCAGAGATAGTTATGTAACGGAAAATTTATGTTTAGAAATCTACAATAAATTAGGTGATAATAGATGAACATTTCTCCAGTAGAAGAATTATTTACAGTATTTAATGAAACAGCATTAATTATTCAAGAAGAATTGGAATATACGTATTTAGAATCATTAGCTTTAACAGGAGAAAATATCTTTCAAGAAGCTATATTACAAGAAGAATTAAGTGAATTAAGTAAGAAAAGATTAAGAAACGCCTATGAAGAAATCAAATTGGCCAAATACACAAAAGAAGAAATTCGCAAAGCTTTTCAACTTGTCATTTTAAAAGGGATGAAAGAAAATACACAACCAAATCATCAAATGACACCTGATTCTATCGGCATTCTTTTTGGCTATTTAGTGCAAAAGTTTTGTACGAAAGTGGAACTGCGTTTGTTAGATTTAGCGGTTGGAACCGGTAATTTATTAACTACTGTTATGAATCACCAGCAAGGGAAGAATATAGCTGCATACGGTGTAGATGTTGATGACTTATTATTACAACTAGCACTTGTAAATGCAAATCTACAGGAACAGCCAATTGAATTTTTTAACCAAGATAGTTTAGAGCATTTATTTATTGATCCAGTAGATGTTGTTGTAAGTGATTTACCAGTTGGTTATTATCCGAATGATGTTCGTTCTAATGAATTTAAAGTCAAATCAAATAATGGGCATACATATGCACATCATTTATTTATAGAGCAAAGCATGAATTATCTAAAACCAGGTGGCTATGCATTCTTCGTTATACCAAACAATTTATTTGAATCCGAACAAGCCGCAAATCTGCATGATTATATAAAAGAAGAAGTACACATACAGGGGATTATGCAATTGCCGGAAACGCTTTTCAAAAATAAACAGTCGGCAAAAAGTATATTGATTCTGCAGAAAAAGGGGAATAATATAGTTGCACCGAAACAAGTTTTACTTGCAAAAGTGCCTAGCTTCTCCAATATGCGTGGAATGGAAAAAGTTTTAAATGAATTGGACACTTGGATTCAAACAAATAAAAAAGATTAACCGGAAAATTTTCTGGGTAAATCAATTATTGTTATAAAACAGATTCTCTCTATTATATAGTAGGAAATCGACAAAAATTTGTCTTTTTTTTGAAATATCGACGAAAATCCAAAAAAAAATGAATAACTAGGCATAATGTGCTTGAAATGTTTCTAGTAGAATGTTTTAATGAAAAACTGAAAGAAGTAAATCTTGTCTGTTGTATGATTCGATCTGTTCAATGTCAGACAAAGTAAATAAAAAGTTGTTATACAAAAGGGGAGTAAAACATTTTATGGCAAAAATTATTGCGATTAATGCTGGTAGTTCTTCATTAAAGTTTCAATTATTCGAAATGCCAAGTGAAGAAGTAATTACAAAAGGTTTAATAGAGCGCATTGGATTAAATGATGGAGTATTCAATATTAATTTTAATGGCGAAAAAATCAAAGAAATATCTGATATCCCAAATCATGAAGTAGCGGTAACAATTCTATTATCAAAATTAACAGACCTTGGAATTGTTGCATCGTTTGATGAAATCGATGGAATTGGACATCGGGTATTACATGGTGGGGAAGAGTATGCTGATTCTGTTTTAATCACAGAGGAAGTAATGGTTAAACTTGATGCTTTATGCGAATTAGGACCATTACACCAACCAGCAAACTTAACTTGTATTCGTGCATTCCAACATGTATTACCAAATGTGCCAGCTATAGCAGTATTTGATACAGCGTTCCATCAAACAATGCCGGAAAAATCTTATTTATACAGCCTTCCATATGAATATTATGAGCAATACGGAATTCGTAAATATGGTTTCCATGGAACAAGCCATAAATATGTGTCACAACGTGCGGCAGAATTATTAGGTCGTCCAATTGAACAACTACGTTTAATTTCTTGTCACTTAGGAAATGGGGCTAGTATTGCGGCTATTGAAGGTGGGAAATCTGTTGATACTTCTATGGGATTCACTCCACTTGCAGGTGTAACAATGGGAACACGTTCAGGTAATATTGACCCGGCGTTAATTCCATTTATTATGGAAAAAACGGATCAATCTGCTGAGGAAGTAATCCAAGTATTAAATAAAAAGAGTGGCCTTTTAGGGATTTCTGGTTTCTCAAGTGATTTACGTGATATTACAGAACAAGCACAAGCTGGAAATGACCGTGCTGAACTAGCTTTACAAATCTTTGCAGATACCATCCATAAATACATCGGATCTTATGCTTCTGGCATGAATGGTGTAGATGCAATCATCTTCACAGCTGGTATCGGTGAAAACAGCGAAATCGTTCGTGCTAGAGTCCTTCAAGGTCTTGAATTTATGGGCGTTTACTGGGATCCAACATTAAACAAAATTTCTGGGGAAGAGTCATTCATTAACTACCCTCACTCTCCAGTAAAAGTAATGGTTATCCCAACAAATGAAGAAGTAATGATTGCAAGAGACGTTTGCAGATTAGCTGGTATCTAAGTTAACTAAATAAAAAATCTTGTTTGTATCATTATTAATTAAAAGGCAATCTACTCGTAGAACAATATACGAGGTAGATTGTCTTTTTCCTGTATGAAAAAAAGGAATCCAATTTGAAATAACAAAAATATTGTCTTTCCTTAGATTCTTTTAGTAAAATAAGGAATGATTCGTTATGAAACTGGGGGGATTACATGCTATCGAAAGCAGAAAACTTTTATTTGGATAAAATAGAGCAATGGGAAAATGAATTAATCAACCAGCGACCAAATAAACTCTTTTATATTTATTCCGATTATATTAATGCCAGTTTATCCTATATTCCAGATATGCATAAACAAATAATATTACAATCACTTGATAACATCCTATTTCATCTTCATGCCATCTTATTTAATTCCACCTTTCAACGAAATACCGCACAAAAATTAATGCATCAGGCAAGAGTGCATAATGAATCCATCTTCACATTAAAAGACATGAAAAAATTAAATAATGACCAATTACATGCAATTGCAAATAAACAAATGGCACATTACAGATTACTTGCTACTGGGCAAGGTATATTGGCATCGAAGCATACTGGCTTTCTGATGGGAGATTTTCTTTCTATTCTTATAATCAATCTTCGGGCAGTTCAGGTTTTAGCTTCCATATATGGAAGACCTGCAGATAGTCCGAGTGAAATAATGATTTCATTGAAAGTATTCTGTACAGGCTGCTTGCCATATAAACAGCGAATGGAAGCTTGGGTTGAAATCATGGGTGAATTGGAAAAGGAACAACAAAGCTTTTTTTATAATGGCAATGATGAAATGGTGCCAGAAAAGATGTTGCAGACGTTATTAACAGAGCTAATAAAGCTTTCCTTTCTCCAATTTTATAAAGGGTCCCATACAGGAGCAGTAATAGGGGCTGCAGGAAACTATCATTTTACGAGAAATATAACAGAAGTAGCACATCATTATTATCAAAAAAGCTATTTATTAAACAAACGGGAAGAAAATTGATAGATGGAGAAAGGAAAAAACATGGAAGATTACTCAATAGATGAACTGAAACAGGAAAAAAGCAGACTGGAATATACAAAAAATTATATGAATATCGTTTTGCAAGAGGCTCAAATAAATCAAGGAGCATTACAGGAAAATGTAAAAGATGCTATTAGTAATGATGAAGCTCTTGACAGTAGTTTGAGTTATATCAATTATTTAACGAATAGTAAATTTTTGCAGCTGGCAACAACCGAGTTAAATATTTTGAAACGGATTTTAGATGCACCATATTTTGCACGGATTGATTATCAAATGAAGGGCAAATCACAAAAAGATGTTTATTATTTAGGGAAGACCTCTTTGTACGAAAAAGATACGCAAAAACCAATTATAGTAGACTGGCGTTCCCCGATTGCGAATGTTTATTATGATGGACGTCTTGGAGAAGTTGCTTACGAAGTTAATGAAGAAACAATCGAAGGATATTTATCCTTAAAAAGACAGTTTAAAATCGAAAAAGGAAAATTGCTTCATTTTCAGGATATTGACCTAACAACAACGGATGAGTTATTACAGCAATCACTTGCCGGAAAAGCTGATCAGCGTCTAACTGAAATTATATCCACTATCCAGGCAGAACAAAATGAAATCATTCGGGCGGATTTAAACCGGCCGATTATAGTGCAGGGAGCTGCAGGTAGTGGGAAAACGACTATTGCCTTACACCGAATATCTTACTTTATATATAACTATGCTCGATACTTTCAACCAGAGCAGCTAATGATTATTGCGCCAAATAATATGTTTATAGGATATATAGCAGAGGCATTGCCAGACTTAGGCGTAGAGAAGATACGCCAAACGACTTTTCTGGACTATGTCCTATTATGCATTGGGAAAAAAATGAAAGTAATCCAGTCCAATAAAAAACTTCTATCTTTTATTAATCATGAGAATAAACAAGAAGAAATGATCAAGTGGCTTTCTCGTTATAAAGGTTCTTTAGCTTATAAAAAAGTAATGGATAATTATCTGATTGATATTTGTAATGAAATGAGCCCAAAGCAAGAGTTCCGTGTGGAAAAATTCCCTTTATATGGGGCAAAAAAATTAGAACGATTATTTAAGAAGGAATATGATTACCTTCCCTTAATCAAACGGAAAGAGAAAATAAAGGGGATATTGCAAGCAGATTTAAAGCGGAAAAAGAAAGTGATTTTAAGTAAGCTAGAAGATAAATATGAAGATGCATTGGATCGTGCTTTACGGATTAAAGAGGATGATAAGCGAAAAGAGAGGGTAGTCTATTTTTTGGATACAAAGCAAGAACGATTAGCCAATGTCAAAAAAGAAGCTTCGACTGCCGTTAGAAACTATATGAAAACGATGCAGACAAATGATTTATATGGATACTATAGCCGATTATTTTCTGATAAGGAGCTCCTTCGAAAATATACAGAGGATGCCTTAACAGAAAGGCAATTGGATTATATGATTGCCTTTCAGCAGCGGATATTGAAGCAAAAGAAAGTAGAGATCGAGGATCTTGGGGCATTATTTTATTTGCAATATAAAATCTTTGGTATTGATAAAGAATATCGCGCTAAGAATATCGTGATAGATGAAGTACAGGATTATAGCGAATTTCAATTATATGCCCTAAAAGCAGGATTGGAGACTGATATGTTTACCCTCGTTGGAGATTTAGCACAAGGCATTCATTCGTATCGAGGGTTACAAAACTGGAATACACTGCAGCAAGCTGTATTTCCACGAGCTAATTATATGACCTTGCAAAAAAGCTATCGTACTACAATCGAAATTATGTTTTTGGCAAATGAAATTCTGCATTTACTAGATGAAGATTTACCAAAGGTGAAACCTGTTGTACGTCATGGAGAAAAACCAACTGTTCATTTGTATGAGCATAAAGAAGCTTTAGTAGATAAAATAGTTCAATTAGCAAAGGGTTTACAGGATGAAGATTTTCACTCTATTGCTATCATTGGCAAAACAGAAGCAGAGTGTAAGACTATATTCAAAGAAATGCAAAACAGAAAAATTCCAAATGTTCAATTCTTACGAGAAAATGAAGAGTTAGAAAAAAATTATTTGATCATTGTACCAAGCTATCTTTCAAAGGGATTAGAATTTGATGCAGTATTTCTTTTCACCTTAAGTGAGAGTTTTACACAAGAAGAAATAGATTTAAAGCTATTATATGTAGCGATGACAAGACCAATGCACCGACTTCATTTATTTACTAGGGAAAAATCAGATTTATTATTGGATAAAGTGGATGAGCAGCATTATACAGCAGAGATAAACAGATAGAATTAAAGGGAGGAAGGCATGAATAAACAAACACATATCAACGATCATTACTGGCAAGTGGGCTGTAAAGTGATAACGGTTAGTGATACAAGAACAACCGAAACTGATAAGAGTGGCAAACTGATGATTGAATTATTAGAACAAGATAATCACTCAATAGAAGACTACATTATTATTAAAGATGATAAACAACGAATTCAACAGGAAATAGTTAAAGGAGTACAATCAGAGAAAATTGATTGTATCCTTCTCAACGGAGGTACGGGCATTTCTCCAAGAGATGTGACAATTGAAGCGATAAAGCCACTTCTGATAAAAGAATTGTATGGATTTGGAGAACTTTTTCGCATGCTAAGCTACACAGAAGATATCGGCTCTAGTGCCATTTTATCAAGAGCAATTGCTGGTACCATTCATAATAAGGTCGTTTTTTCAACTCCCGGATCAACTGGGGCAGTACGCCTTGCGATGAAGAAGCTAGTTCTTCCAGAATTAAGCCATGTAGTAAGTGAATTGCATAAGTAATGGATGAGTAAGGTTAGCAACCTCTTATATAAGAGGTTGCTGACCTTTTTTTGTTTGAATAAAGATATATCTTTCATTGTAAATAAAAGTATCTATACTTCTAATGAGAAAATGTATAAATTCATGCATAAATTATAGACTTCGAGATAGAAGGATTTAAAATGATTTAGCTGTACAATGAGATAAATTAGGATGACAAAGAAATGGGTATGTATAAAAATGAAATAATTTATATTTTTATAAAAATTCTATTGAAATTATTAGAAAAAGTTGTTAAAGTGATACATATAGTTTTTGAATAAAAATATAAATAAATGAATATTTATTCGCATATAGGAGGAATTAGGTAATGGCAAATCCAAAAGTTGTTTTAGCATATTCAGGTGGATTAGATACATCTGTCGCAATAAAGTGGTTACAAGATCAAGGTTATGATGTAGTAGCTTGCTGCTTAGATGTTGGGGAAGGAAAAGATTTAAACTTTATTCAACAAAAAGCATTGTCAGTTGGGGCTGTTCAATCTTATGTAATTGATGCAAAAGAAGAATTCGCACAGGATTTTGCACTTACTGCTATGCAGGCACATACCCTTTATGAAGGGAAATATCCACTAGTTTCTGCATTATCAAGACCTTTAATATCGAAAAAATTAGTAGAAGTGGCCGAAAAGGAAAATGCTGTCGCAGTCGCACATGGATGTACGGGAAAAGGAAATGACCAAGTGCGTTTTGAAGTATCGATTCAAGCATTAAACCCAAATTTAAAAGTACTAGCCCCTGTTCGTGAATGGGGATGGTCTCGTGAAGAAGAAATTGCCTATGCAAAAGATAAAAATATTCCGATACCTGTTAACTTAGATAGTCCATTTTCTATTGACCAAAATCTATGGGGAAGAAGCAATGAATGTGGTATTCTAGAAGATCCTTGGGCTGCTCCTCCAGAAGAGGCATATGATTTAACGGTTAGTCTTGAAAATGCACCTAATCAAGCAGATGTTATTGAAATTGAATTTAAAGAAGGTGTTCCAGTTAGCATTGATGGCATCTCTTATTCCCTTTCTGAGCTAATCCTTCAGCTTAACAAAATTGCTGGAAAACATGGTGTTGGTAGAATAGATCATGTAGAAAATAGATTAGTAGGAATTAAATCTAGAGAAGTGTATGAATGTCCAGGTGCTTTGACACTTATTAAAGCACATAAAGAATTAGAGGATATCACACTTGTCAAAGAAGTAGCGCATTTTAAACCAGTAATTGAAAAGAAAATTACAGAAGTTATTTATGAAGGACTTTGGTTCTCTCCAATAACAAAAGCTTTACAAGCGTTCTTGCAAGAAACACAGAAAAATGTTACGGGAACTGTTCGTGTGAAATTATTTAAAGGACATGCGATAGTAGAAGGAAGAAAATCACCTAATTCTTTATATGATGAAAAACTTGCTACGTATACTTCAGACGATGAGTTTGATCATGCAGCAGCAGTAGGTTTCATTAAACTTTGGGGACTTCCAACAAAGGTTCAAAGCATTGTGGAAAATGGCAAGAAGGTGACTGTGTGAAGAAATTATGGGGAGGCAGATTTACAAAATCTGCGGAGGAATGGGTGGATGAATTTGGTGCCTCCATTTCCTTTGATCAAGAACTAGTATTAGAAGATATCGAAGGGAGCATAGCCCATGTGGCTATGCTCTCTAAAACAGGAATATTGCCTGTTGAAGATGCGGAAAAAATTAAAGATGGTTTGCTAACACTAAAAAAACAAGCAGAAAATGATGAATTAACGTTTTCTGTAAAACTAGAAGATATTCATCTTAATTTAGAAAGTCAGTTAACGGATTTAATTGGTCCTGTTGGTGGAAAGCTACATACTGGAAGAAGTAGAAATGACCAGGTAGCTACAGATATGCATCTTTATTTACGAAGACAAGTGAAATTAATCATTCAATTATTAAATGAATTGCAGGTTGCTCTTTTAGAAAAGGCAGAAAATCACATCGAAACAGTAATGCCTGGCTATACACATCTTCAACGTGCACAGCCTATTTCTTTTGCACATCATTTAATGGCGTATTTTTGGATGTTTGAAAGAGATAAACAAAGATATCAGGAAAATTTGGCAAGAATCAATCTGTCTCCACTAGGTGCAGGTGCTCTAGCAGGAACAACTTTTCCTATTGATCGTGTATATAGTGCTGATTTACTTGGATTTGATTCCATTTATGAAAATAGCATGGATGCAGTAAGTGATCGTGATTTTATCCTAGAATTTCTATCAACTAGCTCTATTTTAATGATGCATCTTTCTCGTTTTAGTGAAGAAATTATTCTTTGGTCTTCTCAAGAATTTAAATTTATTGAATTGGACGATAGTTTTTCGACGGGAAGTAGTATCATGCCGCAAAAGAAAAATCCGGATATGGCCGAATTAATCAGAGGAAAAACGGGACGGGTTTATGGTAACTTAATGGGATTATTAACTGTACTGAAAGGACTACCTCTTTCCTATAATAAAGACATGCAGGAAGACAAAGAGGGAATGTTTGATACAGTAAAAACAGTTGTCGGCTCGTTGCGTATTTTTGCAGGGATGATTCAAACAATGAAGGTTAATGAACAAGGAATGGAAAAGGCAACAAAAAATGACTTTTCGAATGCAACGGAACTAGCTGATTATTTATCAGATAAAGGGATGCCATTTAGAGAAGCACATGAAGTGGTGGGAAAATTGGTTTTGTATTGTGTGAATAAAAATTGCTATTTACAGGATTTAAGTATAAATGAGTTAAAAGAGGCAAGCGGCTTATTTGAAGATGATATTTACCATGTCCTTAATCCAAGAACAGCAGTAGAAAGACGAAATAGTGCTGGCGGAACTGGATTTAAACAAATCGAGAAAGCAATGGAAAAGGCAAAGCTTTGCGTTTTAGAAAAAGAAGAAGTGAAGTAATAGCTTGTTTGCAAAGTGAAAAGAATATTCTATTTGAATGCAACTTTGCAATCGAATAGAATATTCTTTTTTTACCGTTCGAAAGGATATGCATTTTAAAGGATATTTGACGTTTAGTGTAAATCCCTGTGAGCTGAGCGATGGTGCTTCTTGCCATAACCCATTCCCTACAGTAAGTATCCTTATCTTTTCTCTTGATGGCTGTATCCTAGAAAGGGGCCGTGTCCCTGTGCATTTGCTATTATACTTAATTTTTCTCTTAACTATTTCGCACAATTAGCACATCACAAGGTGCGTTTCTTGTTATTCCTTCCGAAACACTTCCAATGATAAATCTCTCAACTGCATTTAATCCAGTTGCTCCACAAACAATTAAATCTGCTTCGTATTTTTTTGCAACCTCTCGTGGAACTACTGCTCTTGGTGATCCGAATTCAATTGCTTTTACTACATGTTGTATTCCTTCAGCTGTTGCTTCGGTTACATATTTATCTAATAACTCATTTGCGAATTCATCTGATTTCGCTGCAATGGACTGATCGTATGCAGCCACTGTTGCGAATGATCTTGTATCAATAACGTGAGCAATGACAAGCCTAGAGTTATTTTCTTTCGCGATTGAAATCGCTTTCTTCATTGCTTTGTCTGCTTCTTCTGAACCATCTACTGCCACAATAATGTTTTGATAGTTTACGTTCATAAGCGTTCACTCCTTTATTTAATCTACTTCTATTATATACCCATTTCATGCATAAGTTTAACTTTTCAATCAGATAATAGATAAGAAATTAAGGAAAGAAGGAATAGAAAATGGATAAACTAAACGGAAGTACCAACAATGATTTTCAATTTGATGAAAAAGGAAGAGAAGAAGTAACCGCACAAGTAATGGAATCCTATAATGATGGTGCTATTGATGTTTTCTTGGATACTGAAAAGAAACAGAGTCGAAAGTAAACTTGAAAGAACAAATGAAGCTGGGACAAAACTAAATAACTAATCATTAAAGACGAACAATCTTTAATTTATCTCTTAAATAAAGCTACT
>NZ_JVDT01000206.1:256-8322 GCF_001076885.1 Bacillus sp. 522_BSPC | reverse complement strand
ATCTAAGTTTAAAAGGCGGTTACGACCAATCATCAATAGCTATCAGTTTTTCAGTGGTCTCCTCGCTGCGCTGCGGGGTCTAAAGCGTCTCTATTTCCCGCAGGAGTCGAGCGTCCTCCGCTCCATTTCACTTCGTTTTTAAATCTTTTTGGTTGAAATACTTTTGTCTCAGCCTCTTTTTCTACTATAAGCTTAGTAAACTGACGGGGCAAGTTAATAAAAAGGATATTTACATATTGATAACGAATTGTTGGTGAACAGAGTAAAGACGGAAGGGTGTTAAGGTGATGATAGGAATTAGTATAGCAACGAAGTGGGAATTTGAAGCGACATTGGAATATTTCGACATAAAAGATAATGAACGCTTTAGTTATCCTTATGGGGAGTATTTCATTAGAGCTATTAATGATACCGAACTTATTTTTTATAGTACTGGTGTAAGAAAAGTAAATGGTGTTGGTGCTAATCAGTATATGATTTCTAAATTTAATTTAATGAAAGTAATCGTTGCTGGAACATGTGCAGGAATTGATGATAGGTTCAGTAATTTAGATATTTTTGTACCTGATGCAGCCGTTCAATATGATTGCACAGTAAAAGAAATCGAGCCTTTTATTAAACAATCTTTCATAGTTGATATAGATTTGTCTAAATATGGAAATGGTTTTTATACCGGAACAATTGGCACCGCTGATAAAGCAGTAGTTATGTGGAAGGACTATTTAGAGCTTAAAGAAAACGAAATAACAATAGCTGATACAGAAGCGGGGGCAATTGCTTATATCTGTAAGAAGAATAATGTTGAATGTATTATTATTAAAGGAATATCTGATTTTCCAACAGATGAAAGAAACGCTGATAAATTTGAATCAAATATGGAACAAATTAATGTTTATTTAGAAAATACCCCCAAAGTTATGAATAAAATATTTGGCGAATATTTAAAGAGATTTATATAAATGAATTTTAATGAAGAGCATTTTCTTGAAAAAGTTTGTTTTAATTATTTGTGAAACAGCGTAATTATACTAAGTTTACTTTATTTAAGTATAAAAATACAGAAAATGGATGTGGTTATTCCTATTTCATGGAACAGGGTTATTCCATGTGAAAGCCTTCAGAGAACAAAGAATGATTGGATTTTAATAGTCCATATTAAATACTAATATATATTTCATATAAAAGAAAAGGAATAAAACTAAAAAAGATCAAGATAATCTTAATGAGCAAGATTATTTTGATCTGTTTATTTAATCCATTAACTTCCCAAAGGAAATCCGTTTATTTAAGAAGTGCATAATAGGTATTCCGATTGCCATGACAACAAATTCACCAATAGCTGTCGTTCCCCAAGTGATTAAGAAAGGGAATCCAAGTGCAAGATGCAATTGAAAGGCAATAATAAACATATTAAAAGTAAATACAAGTGTATTAATGATCATTCGTAAAAGATGACTTTTAACAAACTTGCTTATACCAATTGTGATTAACAAACAAATAATGGAATGAGCAACCCCAAAAGTTAAATCGTATAGCTTGATGGTTGAAAGGAATAAGTTTGCTAAAAATACGCCAACGACAATCCCATATATATATTTTTTGTTAAATACAACTAGATGATTAAATAATTCCGAAACGCGATATTGAATGTTTCCAAATGCAATTGGCGCAATTGCAATCGTAACAGCAACATATAATGCTGCCACCAAGCCGTTAACTGCAAGTGTTTTTGTTTTCATTTTTGCTTTTCTCTCCCTTAGTTTTTTTACGTGGGATGGTCTCGAACCACGTTAAACGATATCTTTCACACAGTGAATAATCATATAATAGATACCGTATGTCCGTCAATGGAATTTTATCCCGATTTAAACAGGAAGTAAGAATAAAAAGAGTGAAAACGGTATTTTTCCCAATAATTGTTCATCGAGAGGGGCTGTGTATGAATAAACACGATTTTACACGGATAAGCAAACGGGAGTCTTATTGAAACTAAGATAGGAATATATAGATCAAGAGGTGATTCAATGAGTGTTATATTGGCACTACTAGCAGCAGTATTTGCAGCATTAACAGGAATATTTGCAAAGATAGGAATTAAAGATGTAAATTCAAATTTAGCAACGGCAATTAGAACAATTGTTGTATTAATCATGGCTTTATTAATGGTTTTGGTTACGAAACAATTAGATAGTATATTTTTTGTTAGTAAGAAGTCTCTTGTCTTTCTTGTTTTATCAGGAATAACAACAGGTCTATCATGGCTCTGCTATTTTAAAGCAATCCAAATTGGCGATGTTTCAAAAGTAGTTCCAATTGATAAATCGAGTGTTATTTTAACGATTCTTTTTTCGTTTGTTTTTTTAGGAGAGCCTGTGACGACGGCAATTGTCATCGGCGGTACGCTAATAGCGATAGGAACTTTTGTTTTAATAGGAAAAATTAAAAAGAGTGCTGAAACATCGTATTCCAATTCATACATATTTTTAGCGTTGCTATCAGCAGTATTTGCGGCATTAACAGCGATTCTCGCCAAGATTGGGATAGAAGAAGTAGATTCAAATGTGGCTACCTTTATTCGTACAATCGTTATTATTATTTTTGCTTGGGGAATAGTCTTTTTCCAACGAACGCAAACACAAATAAAAACAATATCTAGAAAAAGCTATCTTTTCTTAATCATATCAGGAATAGCAACAGGATTGTCATGGCTTTGCTTTTTTGCAGCAATCTCTATTGGAAAAGTATCCATCGTAGCACCAATTGATAAGTTTAGCGTCGTCATTACCGTCATTTTAAGCATTATTATCTTAAAAGAAAAGCCAACGAAAAACACACTGATTGGCTGTGTGATTATTACAATAGGAACAATATTTCTTTTATTTTAAAGTGGATACTAAGAGACCTTTACTATACATCAAGTATATTTAGGTCTTTTTTATAGAATAGAGCGCTCGGATTTCTTGAATTTCTTTCTTAACTAACACGAATTGCCAAGAGGTATCTTGCATGAAAGGTTGTAATCTTGTAAGATAATGTTAATTGTTAGAAAAATAAAAGTTTTCAAATAATAAGGCTTATTTTAAATCAAAGTGACATAATAATAGGTTAACTACACATGAATGAGAGGAAGGATGAAACATGGGAGCATTCGTTTTCAGTCTGGCTTTGGAGTGATGGGACGGTATGTGCCATGTATAAAAAAGGAACTGGATTAAATTGGAAGATATAAATCGAATTGATTACATAGGGTTAAAAAAGTTGGTTTTTCTATTAAAAAAAATATAGAAGAAAATAAGGGGGGAGACAAAAAAATGGGAAGAAAAACCGTTTTATCAACAAAAAATGTTGTAGCAATTGGGATTGGTGCCGCTGTATTTATTATTCTAGGAAGATTTGCCGCTATTCCTACAGGAGTTCCAAATACATCCTTTGAAACCTCCTATGCTTTTCTTGCATTAATGTCTGTAGTATTTGGACCAGTCGTAGGTGGGCTAATAGGATTTATAGGTCACGCATTAAAAGATATTCTAGTATGGGGCTCACCTTGGTGGAGCTGGATCATTGTATCTGGAATAGTCGGAGTTGGGTTTGGTCTAGCTTGGAAAAAAATAAACATAAAAGAAGGCATTTTTGGCTGGAAACAGATACTTACATTTAATGTTGTCCAAATAATCGTTCAAGCAATTGGCTGGTTCGTACTGGCACCTCTATTGGATGTGCTAATTTATGCAGAACCTATCAATAAAGTTATTTTACAAGGGCTAGTTGCAGGCGGTTTAAATATCGCTACAGTAGCAGTGCTTGGAACATTATTAATCTATGCTTACTCCAAAACAATTAGTAAAACTAATAGCTTAGAAAAAGAAGAGACATTTTAGCAAATTGGCCAATTATAGGAAGTGGACCATATGAACGACAGTTTGTTCCCAATTACTGAGTTTCGAGAATACAACGAGATATATGTTTTTAAAAGTGGGAGAGTAGGATGAATAAACCAATAATAGAGTTTAAAGATTTCGGCTTTAAATACAGGAGTCAGTCTCAGCCAACCTTATCGAATATCAATCTAACAATCTATGAAGGGGAAAAAGTGTTAATCGTAGGACCTTCTGGATCCGGAAAGAGCACCCTGGCACATTGTGTAAATGGATTAATACCTTTTTCTTATGAAGGCGAGATTTCAGGGAGCCTTAGGATAAAAGAGAAGGAAACTAAATCGGAGACTATTTATGAGCTATCCCAATCTGTGGGAACTATATTGCAAGATTCAGATACTCAGTTTATTGGATTAACAGTAGGAGAGGATATTGCATTTGTATTAGAAAATAATCAGGTTTCCTCGAAATTGATGCGAGAAAAAGTAATGGAAGCAGCTTCTTTAGTAGGGATGGAGCAGTATCTAGATGCTTCGATTCATCAACTATCTGGGGGACAAAAGCAAAGAGTCGCATTAGCAGGTGTCTTAATACAAGAAGTAGACATATTACTTTTTGATGAACCACTAGCAAATTTAGATCCGGTAGCTGGCAAACAGGCGATGCATCTAATCGCAGACATTCATAAAAGGCATAATAACACCATTATTATTATTGAACATCGATTAGAAGAGGTATTAGAGGCAGAGGTCGATCGGATTTTACTCATTGATCATGGAACCTTAATAGCAGATCTTTCTCCCCAGGAATTACTCACTTCTAGCTTATTAGATAAGCATCGTTTGAGAAAACCACTTTATGTAAAACTATTACAGGACGCAGGCGTTCGTTTGCCTAATCATATACCCATTCACCCTCTGTCTATGATTCCCTTAAAGGAATATAGACAGAATGTAATCAAGTGGTTTCAAGGGAGAAGTCGAGAATTACAACGAAAAAAACAAGCGACTTTACTAGAAGTAGATAAGCTGTCTTTTACTTATCCAAATCAGAATAGAGGGATAAGAAATTTGTCTTTTTCATTAGAAAAGGGAGAAATGGTCAGCATTGTTGGGAAAAATGGCGCTGGGAAATCGACTCTTGCTAAGCTAATTAGTGGGTTTGAAGTGCCGAAAGAAGGGTCCATCTTCTTAAATGGTATGGATATTACCAAGCTTACCATTAAAGAAAAGGGGCAAAAAATAGGATTTGTCCTCCAAAATCCAAATCATATGATTTCAAAGCACTTGATTAAGGAGGAAGTTGCATTAGGTCTAATCAATCAAGGGATGAATCCAACTGAAATAGAGAAGAGAGTAAAGAAAGTACTGAATATCTGTGGCCTGCTTCCTTATCGGAAATGGCCGATTTCTGCTTTAAGCTATGGGCAAAAGAAGCGGGTAACGATTGCATCCATCTTAGTATTAAATCCGGAGATATTGATATTAGATGAACCAACCGCAGGACAAGACTTATATCATTATACAGAAATAATGGATTTTTTACTCGAGTTAAATCGCACAGGAATAAGTTTGATGATCATTACTCACGATATGCATTTAATTCAGGAATATACAAGTAGAACGATGGTGCTAGCGGATGGAGAAATCATCGCAGATAGCAGTCCTGCGAATATATTAACAAATCCACAAATAATGAAAGCTGCCAATTTGAAAGAAACGTCTCTCTATGAAATGGCAAAGCTTTTGCAGGTGGAAAGTCCAAGTGAATTCATTGACGCATTTATTTCATATGAGCAAGAGGGGAGAAAAACATGGCAGAAATGCTAGCCTATTTAGACAAAAATTCACCCATTCATCGTCTTGCCGGCGCTACTAAATTACTTTGTTTTATACTATGGTCCCTTGCAGCCATGCTTACATATGATACGCGGATATTAGTGTTCATGCTAGTCATTGGACTTACGCTGTTTAAATTATCTAAAATTCGCTGGAAAGAAGTTTCCTTTGTTGTACTCCTTTTTGGTTTATTTCTTTTGCTAAACAATATAGCTATTTTTTTATTTTCACCGAAACAAGGCGTCGAAATTTATGGCACGGAGCATTTGCTTTTTTCACTAGCAGGTCCCTATGAGGTAACAACAGAGCAGCTGTTTTATTTGTTTAATGTGACATTGAAATACTTTACGGTTATTCCAATCGCTCTATTATTTATTTTAACGACCAATCCTAGTGAATTTGCTTCATCCTTTCATCGGATTGGCATAAGTTACCGCATTACCTATGCAATTAGTATAACCTTGCGCTATATTCCAGATATTCAAAGAGATTACCGCAATATCGCCTTATCCAAGCAAGCTAGAGGAAATGATTTATCAAGAAAGGCTTCTCTTATAACACGTGGGAAAAATGCAATGGGAATCATTATTCCATTAATCTTTGTAAGCTTAAATCGAATTGAAGCAATAAGCAATGTGATGGATCTAAGAGGATTTGGCAAAAAGAAAACGAGAACTTGGTACTGGGAAAAACCATTTGATATAGGAGATTATCTCGCTATTTCACTAATAGCAATTTTATTTATTAGTAGTATTGTTATTACCTTTTATGATGGTCAACGATTCTACAATCCTTTTGAGTAGAAGCTATGGGACAGTAAGAATCAGCATTTTAATCCCAAATACAAAGAGAGTAGGAATGAGATATGTCGATTATTGGAATGAATAAAATGGAAAGTGTATTTACGAAAATGCTTGAAAATCAGCTTGTAAAAGAAGGACTCGTGTTTTTGCAAGAGGATGATGAGAACACATTAAATGAACAAATTGAGCTTACCTTAGTTCCAGCTCCGTCCTTTCAGGAAGCAGAGAAAGGAAAGCTTTTTCAATCGAAATTAGCATCATTTGGTTTAGATGATATTCAACAGGATCGGCATGGGAATGTATTTGGAATAAGATATGGAACAGGAAAAGGACCAAGAATCTTTGTCTGTGCCCATTTAGATACAGTATTTCCGGAAGGAACAGTCATTACAGCAGAGTGGAAGGATGGAAAAGTGTACGCACCTGGAATATCGGATGATGGAAGAGGACTAGCTGCAGTGTTGACGGTTTTACGTGCTTTTCATAAAACGAATATTGAAACAGAAGGTGATATTATCTTCGGAGCAACGGTTGGGGAAGAAGGATTAGGAGACCTGCGCGGCGTGAAAGGCTTGTTTAAGGATAGGGAGGATATTGATGCATTTATTTCCCTAGAGCCTGGTACGCCAGAAGAGATTACCTATTTAGGGACAGGCAGCCACCGCTATCATGTAACGTATAAAGGCTCTGGTGGTCATAGCTTTGGGGATTTTGGAATACCGAGCGCCATACATGCTTTAGGTAGAGCGGTAAGTGAAATGGCAGATTTAGAAACACCGCTTGATCCGAAAACGACTTTTACAGTTGGTACCATAACTGGAGGAACTTCTGTCAATACGATTGCGCAAGAGGCAAGCATGATGGTTGATCTACGGTCTAATTCACAAGAAGAACTTCTTCAGTTAGAGGAAAAGGTATTGGTTATTTTGGAAAAAGCGGCAGAAGAGGAAAATAACCGCTGGAGCAGTGAAAAAACAGCGATTGAGGTTGTGATAAAACAAGTTGGAAATCGCCCAGCAGGAACACAAGATCCAGAGGCTGCGATTGTTCAAACGGTTATCGCAGCCGGAAAAAGCATCGGGTTAATACCTGTTCGTTCATCTGCTAGTAGCACTGATTCAAATGTGCCGATCAGTTTAGGAATCCCTGCTGTTACATTAGGAGCAGGAGGAGCATGCGGTGGCATTCATACGTTAGAAGAATACTTTGATCCAAAAGATGCATATCTTGGCCCACAAAATCTATTTTTAACAATTTTAGGATTAGTAGGCATAAAGGATAGTACCGAGCCTTTATTGTAAAGTTGGCTGGAGTGGGGTGGGAAAAGATAAGTTTTAGTAAAGCTGTCTGCAACGTAGAAGTTGTCGATGGCTTTTTTTGTGGGAAATTAAGTGGGGCGATGCGTATGCGTCTGTGCCCGTAGGTTGGGGAGAATAGGGCAAAAGGGAATAGAGAATCCCTATCAGTTACCATTAGACAGTTGTGGAAGAGAAAAAGGGAATAGAGAGCCGTTCTCTAAGCCCAAAGCATAGGGAAAAAGGAGAAAAAGG
>NZ_JVDT01000206.1:0-156 GCF_001076885.1 Bacillus sp. 522_BSPC | reverse complement strand
AGAGAGCCGTTCTCTAAGCCCAAAGCATAGGGAAAAAGGAGAAAAAGGTAATAGAGAGCCGTTCTCTAAGCCCAAAGCATAGGGAAAAGGAGAAAAAGGTAATAGAGAGCTATTCTCTAAGCCCAAAGCAAAGGGGAAAAGGAGAAAAAGGTAACA
>NZ_JVDT01000205.1 GCF_001076885.1 Bacillus sp. 522_BSPC | reverse complement strand
TGTCACTTTAGACGTTATTTTGCACCAATTTTAATCGCTATTTTGCATTATAAGTAATAAAAAAGTTATCTTAAAATGATAGCTGTTAAGTTAAAATAAAGTTCTTCAACTTAAAATTAAGTGGTTAAAACAACAGTTATGATATTCCATTAAAGGGCCAGATTGTTGAGGAACGTTTTCAAGTAAATAGATTATTCTAGTATGAATATACGCATGAAATGCTCCTTTCCTGCATATACCGTAGTGATATGAAGAGGAGAGGATGAAATGGTACAACCTTTAGATCCTAAAAGGATTCCTAAATTCGTAAATCAACTCGTTATCCCACCGGTATATATGCCTACTATTCTTAGACAGCCAATATCTGGTGAAGTGATCGGGCATGCGTATAAAATTGAAGCAAGTGAATTCCAGCAGCAAATCTTACCGCCTGGATTCGGTACCACGAAAGTTTTTGGTTACAGTGGTATGATACAGGACCCGTACACGGGAAGAGCGGTTTACTATAAAAGTGCTCCAGGTTCCACATTTGAAGCCATTCGAGGAATTCCTGTACATGTTCAATGGATAAACAACATTACTGGTCCCCATTTTCTTCCGGTTGATCCGACACTCGATTGGGCAAATCCAAATTCCATGTCAGTTCCTCTACCACCATTTCCATCATTTCCACCAGGATTTCCCCTAGCACAGCAACCAGTACCTATTGTCCCTCATTTGCACGGAGGAGAGCATCCATCTTATTTTGACGGTTATCCTGATGCTTGGTTTACTGCAGATGGAAGGACCGGTATGGCTTTCATAACTAATACCTATACATTCCCCAATGTACAACAGCCTACAGCTCTTTGGTATCATGACCATACCATGGGAATGACTCGATTGAATAATTACGCCGGGCTTACAGGGTTCTATTTGCTCCGTGATATGAATGACCCCATTGTCCCGTTTCTTCCTAGTAGAGAAAATGAGATTCCACTCAACATTCAGGACCGATCTTTTAATACTGATGGTTCTCTTTTCTATGATCATATGGGGGCTAACCCAAGTATTCATCCTTATGTGGTACCAGAGTTTTTGGAAACACGATAATGGTGAATGGTAAGGTGTGGCCGAACCTTAATGTCAAACCTCAACAATACCGTTTTCGTGTTCTGAATGGTTCAAATGCTCGTTTTTATCGTTTACAGCTTTCCAATAAACAGAAATTTATCCAGATTGGCACCGATGGAGGTTATTTACCTCAAGCTGTAGAACTTTCCTCACTTTTGATTTCACCGGCAGAACGAGCAGATATCCTTATTGATTTCTCTACTTTAGCTCCTGGTACAACCGTTATTTTAACGAATACTGCTAACGCCCCGTTCCCTGATGGAACACCGGCAGACCCACAAACTGTTGGTCAAATTATGCAATTTACAGTCATAAATGAAACTGTCTTACCGCCAAAGAAATTGCCACCTGTTCTTAACAGCATTCCTCAATTAAAGCCAACAAAAACGAGAACTTTGACTTTATTCGAACTGGAGGGTCCTAATGGTCCCTTGAAAGTTACGTTAGATGGCCAACTGTGGGGTAATCCCGTTTCTGAGCTGCCTCAGGCAGGAACGACAGAAGATTGGCAAGTTGTTAACCTTACCGATGACACCCATCCAATCCATCTTCATCTCGTTCAGTTCCTGCTCGTTAGCCGCCAGAAATTCCATTCTGACGCTTATTTGAAAGACTGGATGCAACTAAATCAAACGACGCCTCCTAGCACCCCACCTTATTTTGTTAAGCCTAAGACACCACCAATAGACGCATATTTACAAGGTCAACCTATTGCACCTCCACTCAATGAGAAAGGGTGGAAGGATACCATACAAATGAATGCGGGAGAAGTGACAACGATAAGAGTTCGGTTTACTTCCCAGGATGGCAGTCCCTTTCCATTCGACCCTAGCCTTGGGCCTGGATATGTATGGCATTGCCATATGCTTGAACACGAGGATAATGAAATGATGAGACCGTTAAAGGTATTGCCTTAAAGATCTAAAAAAATAAACATGGTCAAAATAAATTTTGTTCTTTGGCAAAGTAAGGTGAACTCGAAATATAAGTTATTCCGCTAGCTTACCAAAAGTAATTCCTGTAACTATTTAAGTAATAAATACCCAAAAAGGAGATAGAACTAGATTCGATATCCATATTTTATCTCCTTTATTATCCAAGCTAAATACGCTTTTCCATTACAATGTAAACTATATATTCAAAATTACTTACTTTGGCCTAAAGCTGAAATGATGGAACCGATGGCTTGGATCCAACTTCCGACCACATTCAGTTCTTGCCCCTCCCTGTTCCTTAGTTCGTTGATACCTGAAAGTGCTTGTAATGCATTACCAATTGCTTGTAGAAGGTTTCCATATATGCTGTAAAGCTCTTTTACAGTAGGTTCACGGCCTAGAGCATCAGCAAGAGATACTCCACCACCAACTGCTTGAAGTAAATTTCCTTTTATGTTTAATTCCTTTTTTGTTTTTTCGCTAAAATTTATTAATATCCCTACAATGACCGTTGAATTTCCTATTGCCTGAATTTCGTTGCCTATCTTTTCAAGGGTAAAGTTTTTTTCACTATCTGCTACTAATGAATTTCCGGTTGCTTGTAATACATTTCCCCATAGATTTAAATCTCCAAGCAGAGTATCGGAAATATTTTTGGAAGGTGTAGCTCCGATAGCTGAAAGGGTTGTTCCAATCGCTTGGACCCAAGAACCAAACGTTGCTTTCAGTTCATTATCCATAACTTGAACACCTTCTTTTAATTATTGTAAACATTTATAGGTTGCTTTGTTACAGATGTATCCAAAATTAGATAAATGGCAAAAAAAATAGTTTGTTGTAGGGAGAAAAATTTGGGGGTGTTTATGTATAGAAGTTAAGTTATTCAGCAATCGGGCGCTTTTCATGAGTAAAAAAAGCCTAATTTCTCACTTACAACACCGAGAAATTAGGCTTTTTTTATATTTGAATTTCCTTAATGTTGTAAATCCGCATTTCCTGACGCTACTACTATTAAATAGTTTAAGAACCCGTAGATTTCTATTCTGCGAGCTCCTTTTTAATCCTATAAACAGTTGATCGAGTAATGGCATTTTTTTCTGCGATTTGCTTAATTGGGGTTCCGGATTTCAACATTCTTACGACTTCTTGATAGACTAATCGCTTTTGTGGATTCTTTGCATTAGGTGAATAAAGTAACGGACGCCCTTTGTAAACTCCTTTTTCTTTGGCAATTTTTATACCTTGGGCTTGACGACGTTTACTTTCTGTCCGTTCCATTTCTGCAACCATCGCCAAAATCTGAACAATCAAATCTTTCATAAATCGGTCCAACAAGGGGTTTCCAATAGCTTCAGCTAAGATAGGCATACTCGTCACGATCAAACCTGCATTTTTATTTTTTAAAGTAGTAACCGTTTCAATAATCTCATTGTAGTTCCTTCCTAGTCGATCAATTGCTTCAACCATGAAATAATCTCCTTCACGAACAAAATCAAGAGCTTTTTGGAATTGCTCTCGATTATTTACTGCAGCACCAGATTTCTTCTCTGTAAATATTTTTTCTGCGCCAAAACTTTTCAAGTTTTCAATTTGCCGTTCCAAATTTTGATCTTCAGTAGAAACTCTAGCATAAGCAACTTTCATTTCGTAATTTTCTCCTTTTACAAATCTATTTAATAGACACCCTAATCATACACTTAAAACCTAATCTTAACAATAATGCTTAAGTGGTTGTTTAAGGTTTACCCTAAATAGACATTGAATAAAAAATATGAAACAATGGACAGGAATCCAAAAAAAGGGAGTGACAAAAGACAATGCAAAAAATAAATTCTTTAACTCAATGTACAGAAATACAACTAGAGGAAGCACACAGAAAATATTTAATTATCTATCCATATTTACAAAAGCCAAAATATTTAGAAAAGATTAGCGTTGAGGAAAACATTTCAATTCGCACTTTGCGTTATTGGATTCAGAAATATCAAGAACTAGGTTTAAGAGGACTGGTTCGAATGAAAAGAACTGATAAGAGCAAAGTGAAAGTTGACCTAGCAATCCAAGACCAAGTAAAAAAATATTCTTGTCCAACAAAGGTATTTCAATTACTTCCATTTACCGAAGAACACTAGCTTGGTGTGAAGATAATGATTTACAATCTCTACGAACTACGCAATTAATTGCTAATTGAAATTCCTTTATTTTTCTATTTTATTCAAGGTAAGTAATATTCAAAGGAAATGTATTACTACAGAACCTAAAGCATAGGTTTAATGTAAACCTTTCTAACAATGTCAGATAAAGGGGGCAATTATATGAATAATACCAATTCAAAGTCAGAACAAAGTGATCAATCGCCAATAAGTTCTAGCCTTAGACTTGCCCTAATAACTGCTATTCTTACTACTATTGAAGAAGGCATTGCAACTATAGAAGCGATAACAGTTATAGATGAGGAAATCATTAATTCAGAAAAAGAAAAACAAGATCAAAAAGAATTAGATGAAAAGTTTGAAAAGATGCAGCAGCAAATTGACAAATTAACAACTGAATTAACAAAAGTAACAAAAAAGGAAATGGGAACAAACAGAAAGCAGTAGGTTTTTATCACAAGATAGCAAGGAGTACTAATAATCAAATTATTAAAGGGGTACGACCGAGATACATGTAAAAAAGGGTCATAGTATGGTATTGTTTACCATTTATAACCCTTTCTTGCTCTTTACTTTCTTATATACTATACAGGAATATCTCCCTCGATTGGTTGTGGAATATTTTCTAAATCGATCATATAGTCTCCGAAACGTTTTATATGCCTAGTCAGATAAGGGCTAAGCATGACAATATCTTCTTTTGAAAATACATAGCCTTCTTTAGAAAGTTCCCACAAAATAAGTGTTATATCACATACATTTTGGAATATTACTGCGTTGGCAACTAAATCATTATATTTAATTCGCTTTTCTTGTTCTTCTGGATCATTTTCTGAAATGATCCCATCGCCACCAAAAAATAGCCATTTGGAAAAGCCGTTATATGCTTCGACTTTGTTTGTACTAGCACCAATTTGCTCTCTTAGTTTTATATCAGAAATATATTTAAGCAAAAATACAGTTCTTACAATCCTTCCTAATTCCCTAAAAGCTTGATATAATCGGTTTTTTCTACTATAGTTACTTAGTTTTCTAAGTAGTGTAGAGGGTAATATTTTACCAGCTTTTATAGAAAGAACCACTTGGAGCAGATCTTGCCAGTGTGTTTCAATTAGGTCCCAGTCAACGGTATCACTAAACAACTGATCAATGTGGTGATATTTTGTGTCCTTATCAGCCCTGTAAAATTTTAAATCCTTCCAATTTCGAATACGAGGCATTAAATTAATCCCCAATAAATGTGCAAGTGCAAAAACAGGCGTTGATTGACCTTGCGTATCAGCATGTAACGTATCGGGCTGAATGTCTGATTTATTTTTCAGCAAACCATCAATAATATAAACTGCTTCCCAAACTCCACATGGAATGAAGTGACTAAAGAGTGCAATATAAGTATCTGAAACATGATGATATGCAATCCCCCCATAACCTCCGTATCGAATGTGGTATTCAGAGATTAAGTTTTCTTCGTAGAGATCAAATTTTGTTCCATCTGCAGCAGCCGTTTTTCCATCACCCCATAGTCTAGGCAAACTAAATTGATTGTATTGATTTAAAATATTACGAATAGCTTCGTCTATTTTAGATGCATTAATATGTCGCCGATTTACAAATGAAATCATGTGTGGGGTTACTGCTTTTTTCATGTGCTTAGAAGTCTGTGTTGGTCCTAAATTACATCCGTATCCAAAAGAAGTAATGATATAACGTTCCATTGCATTTTCAAGCTTAGGATCTGAACCAGATAATGGTCCAAAATGCCGTGTCCAATTTGTCCAATGTTCTACATTACAAAGAATATCTAAGACATTTCGTTCAGGTAAACGTTGAGAAATAACTACCTCTAACGCCTTACTTGTCTGAGGTTGTTCTTTTCTCATTATTTTTCTCAACGTTGGTTCTCCATTTTCATTAATGATTACCTGGCCGTTATCAGGGTAGTTTAAATCTACTTTTTGTGCAGTATCTCCTAGCCAGAGCTTTAATTGTTGAACAAAATCCCCTGAATTTGAAGAAAAGCCAAGTTCCTTACAGTATTCATCTACCATAGGTTTACACTCATCCCAAGAAAGGAGCTGTTCACGGTAATCAGCAAAATTCTCTGATCCTTTTACACAAAGGTCTCCCGTTTTTAAATCGCTTGCAAGATAGGAAAAAATACAGATTTCAAGGTGTTTACGATGGATTAAGTTATTTTCTTTAGGTACATAAATCGTTTTTTTCCACTGTTCACTAGCAAATGAAAGATCCAAATCTATTTGTAGATTTTCAATTTTTCGGTTCTCATTATCACGTAAAAATTGTAAAGCTTCTAAAAGTGATTGATCCTGTGTGGTTGAATTAATTTCAATCATACTAATCAATCTAAAAAGAGTTTTCCTGTGGCTTTTATAGAACTTCCATAAAAGAGGAAGGTAGTTATTGCCATTATATGATGAAATTGATTCACAATCTTCTTTTAATGCGTCGATACCACCTCTTCTCCCTAATAACTCCCTTATTTTCTGACCAGTCAAGGTATCGTTCTCATTTATACTTGTGGCATTTAAGACTTCCGCCAAAACAGATATAAGATTTTCAGTTTTTGATCTATGTTTTTCTCGAAGAAGTTCTAGCTCCTCTTTGCCTTTGTTATGTATAGTTCTGACTCTTTTGAGAAACATCTCTACCAAACTATCTATAGCTGAAATTTTTGAGCGATAAATCATACAAAGTAGCAGCATATATCTTTTAGCTAAATTAAAGTCTTTTAATTCTGATGCATCAAGCGCTTTTGCTTCTAAAGCGAAGTGTTTAATTTTTAAATTTGGAATATCCTCTAGTAAGCTATCAATTTCTTCTATAAAATCAGTTAACAGAAGTAACCTATTTTGTATTTCTTTCATATGCGAAAGTGTTGCGCTTTTTGGAATTTCTTTTAATAAGTTATATTCAGAAGTCCGATTATCATTTTTAGTAACTAGTAATTGATCTAATTTTCGCTCAATTTCAGGAGTCAATTTTGAAAATACTGAATTAAATAACTGGTGATTCACTAATGTTCTTATACGACGAGCCAATCGATCTAATGTACTAAAAGCAGGTAATTCACACCTTTCTTTTATTAATATTTCAATGGATACGTTGATAAGATCGGCTGGATTGTCCATTACCTGTGTAGCCTTATAAATTGAAGTAGTTGCAATATGTAAGGCTTCTTTTCCATAAGGACGTACATTGAGGTAATCTCTAATTGCTTTTTGATGTCGGTAAATTGATTTACTATTGTAATTCGGTTCAACACTAGCAGAGAGATTCAAACAGGTCCGAATATGAATCATGATCTCTACAGGAATATCTTTCGGTAGAGGAAAGTAACCAAGTCGTTGGAAAGACTTTAACATAACTAATAGACTTAGAACTGAAACAGGTCCTCTAGCAACTTTATGCGCAAATTGGTTTTCTTCAGGTGTAGGGGAGTAAACATCACGAAGTTCTTTTGAAGTAGGACGTTTTTTAAATCTTGGATAAGCCGTACGTTCTATAGATGCCAAATTACCAACTCCATTCAAATTAAGTTGGGGGTGGTGACAGAGTAGCTGCCCTAGTCCGTCACATAATTCCCTAAAAATATAAGAGATTTTTAATTTGCTTCTCTAGTTTTCTTTTATTAATCGCTCGATATAATGATCCCTGTGAAAGTCCTGTACCTTCTACAATTTCTTTTACCGAGTATTCTTTACTGTCATACATCCTCAAGGCTATTTCAATTTTCCCTTGATCCACTTTAGGCCTTCCTAGTTTTTTTCCTCTTCTTTTACTCGCTTCTAACCCTTCTTTAACTCTTTCTACAATTAAATTTCTTTCTAACTCTGCGATGACACACATCATTTGAAACATGGCTTTTCCTGTTGATGTTCTTGTATCCATGTTCTCCTTAATAGAAACGAACTTTACACCAGTATCCTCGAATTGCTGAATAATAGAAAGAATATCAAGTGTTTTTCTCCCTAAGCGTGAAATACTTTCTACTACAACGGTATCACCTTTCCTTATTACATCTAGCAATGAGTTAAGTCCATCTCTATCCTTTGTAGTCCCAGTAAATTTCTCTTGAACCATTTTTTCACAGCCGTACTCAGAAAGTAATATAATTTGTCGGTCTAAATTTTGGTCAACTGTCGAAACTCGAGCATAACCGATTATCATAAAGAAGCCTCCTGCACAATTTAATAATCTAATTGTACAAGAGACATCATTTTTGTAAAAGTATTTGGTAAAACTTTTGGTAATTATTTTTGGTAACCTATAAAATTAGTAAAATCAAGCATCAGTATTTCTCATAAATATTGTTACAAAAAATATGGTTTTTGGTAACAATCTTTTTATTAATACAAAACCAATCAGATATAATTATTTTGATAAACGCTCCATGAGAGTAGCTTTTTCTGCTTCAAAACCAGGTTTGTCAAGTAAAGCAAACATATTCTTCTTGTATGCTTCGACTCCAGGCTGGTCAAATGGGTTAACTCCTAATAGATGGCCACTAATCCCACATGCCTTCTCAAAAAAGTAAACCATCTCACCGTAAGTGTATTCATTCATTTCATCCAGTTCAATCACGAGATTAGGTACTTCTCCATCTATATGGGCCATAAGGGTACCCTGAAATGCACTTTTGTTGACTTCATCCATCGTCTTACCTGCCAGGAAGTTTAATCCATCAATATTTTCTGGATCCTCCTGAATAGTCACTTCAATTCGAGGTTTCTTAATCTGTAAAACCGTTTCTAAAAGGTTTCGTCGACCTTCTTGTACATATTGCCCCATGGAATGCAAATCCGTTGAAAAATCAACGGAAGCAGGGAATAGCCCCTTTTGATCTTTTCCTTCACTTTCCCCAAACAGCTGCTTCCACCATTCCGATACGTAGTGAAGGGAGGGCTCATAGTTAACAAGCACTTCAATTGCTTTTCCCTTATTGTAGAGTACATTTCGGACCGCAGCATACTGATAGCTCTCATTTGTCAATAAATCAGGATTGTTGTATTTACGGGCTGCTGCTGCTGCCCCTTCCATCATATGATCAATATCAAGTCCTGCTACGGCAATTGGTAAGAGACCAACTGCTGTTAGCACAGAATACCTTCCACCAACATCATCCGGAATAACGAACGTTTCATATCCTTCTTCGTCCGCAAGCTTTTTTAATGCGCCTTTTTTCTGATCTGTAGTAGCAAAAATACGTTTTCTCGCCTCTTCTTTTCCGTATTTTTTCTCCATATAGTCACGGAAAATACGGAAAGCAAGGGCTGGCTCTGTCGTTGTTCCTGATTTAGAAATGACGTTAACAGAGATATCTTTCCCCTCTAATAGTTCAAATAAATGAGATATATAAGTAGAACTGATATTCTGACCGGCAAAATAAACATGTGTCTTATTGTTCATCTGGTTATGAAAGCTATGGGACAGAGATTCTATAGCCGATCTTGCCCCCAGGTACGAACCACCAATACCAATTACAACCATTGCGTCTGAATGTTTCTTGATTCTTTCAGCAGCTTGTTTAATTCTTTCAAATTCACTCTTATCATAGTTTAGTGGCAAATCGACCCAACCAAGATAATCAGAGCCGGGGCCTGTTTTTTCATGTAGCATTTTATGAGCCACTTTTACAAATTCACTTAGATTATCTACTTCACTCTTTTTCATAAATGCTAATGCATTGGAGTAATCAAACGAAATAGTCATACATTACTTCCCCTTTCAATCAAATTTAGCTTAGCTGCTTCAATCGGAGATCCTTCTCCGTAAAAAAGATCTCTCGGCATAGTAAAACGTTTCATGTTAGTGCATTCTCCTTTTCTACAGTATATAAGGGAAGTTTTTAAAAACACATTTAAACTCCCCCTTTTCAATTTTGAAAAATCCTTAGTGGGACCGTGTAATTATCAATAGCGTACATTAAAAGATAGTTAGTATTAAGAAAACTCAATGGTCCCTCTCTACATCGGCACTTAGTATGTCTTCTGTTTTGATTTCAAGTAATATTTCCAAGAATCTTATCGTTCCTAATACTTTTCGAGTGTCTCCCTCATTTTGAACATTCTCCATTTTCTTTTGTTGGATCAGTTCACTTATTACTTGCTTGAAAGCATTGGTTTTTATAAGCCATTCTCCAACCAGTAGCTTAGTTGAGTCTCTCTCGTGTTCGGTTTTGACAGCAAATAAACTTTCGGTATCTGTCTCTCTTAACGTGATTGAATTAAAATCTTCGCTCATTTGAATCCGAAAATAATTCCTTTCACTATCATAGTATTTTCCGTCCCTTAGAAGAAAATACTCTATCCCTAATACTATTTCATAAAAGGGCTCATTATCTGATGGAGAATGGAGTTCTTTTACTTCGATATTCTTCACCATGTCTAAATAGGTTTCTAAACCATATTGTGTGTTAATGATTTTTGCATCCAATACGTTCATGATGTCACACCTCAATATTGTTTTATTTTTTTGGCTCTGTTAAACTTGTCTGTTGGCTCCAGGTGCTCGCTTTCCGCGGGCGAGCCGGGAGCCTCCTCGGCGCTGTGCGGCTGCGGGGTCTCCCTTGTCCTGTTTTTCCCACAGGACGTTGAATCATCATCCGTGAATAGGCACCGCACGAGAAAATGTGAATGCATTTTCGAGGAGTCTCGCTCCTTCCGCTTCAATCAACATAGTTAGCACTATCAACGACTTAAGTAAATCTACCAATTTTTGGGATATACCAAACTAAAAATCCAATGAATTTCCGGCTCATTTTAACGAAAGACATATACAGCAGATGACTTTATGATTTTTCCACAGCATGTCCGCCAAATTCATTACGAAGGGAAGCTACCACTTTACCTGTAAATGTATCATTGTCTAATGAACGGTAACGCATTAGTAAAGACATAGCGATAACAGGGGTAGCTGTTTGAAGATCCAAAGCGGTTTCAACTGTCCATTTCCCTTCCCCAGAAGAATGCATAATGCCCTTAATTTCATCTAATTTTGCATCTTTAGAAAATGCGCGTTCTGTCAATTCCATGAGCCATGAGCGGATGACAGAACCGTTATTCCACACCCGTGCCACTTTTTCATAGTCAAAATCGAAATCGCTTTTTTCCAGGACTTCGAATCCTTCACCAATGGCGGCCATCATTCCGTATTCTATTCCATTGTGGACCATTTTTAAGAAGTGGCCACTACCAGATTTCCCAGCATATAAATACCCATTATCTACAGCTGTATCTCTAAAAATCGGCTCGACAATGCTCCATGCTTCAGGATCTCCACCAATCATATAACAAGCACCATAGCGAGCACCTTCCATCCCCCCAGAAGTACCGGCATCCATAAAGCTCACTCCAACTTTCTTCAACTGTTCGTAACGACGAATGGATTCCTTATAATGCGAATTACCAGCTTCAATGACGATATCTCCTTCACTTAGAAATGGTGTGATTTCACTAATAACTGAATCAACGACGGAGTGTGGGACCATTATCCAAACAACTCGTGGCTTTTCTAATGATTGAACAAGATCTTGTAAACTGGATGCTCCTTCAACTCCATATTTTTTAATTTCTTCAATAGTATTTGTATTTAGATCAAACGCCATTACACGGTGTTTATTGTCAATTAAGTTTTTTCCTAAGTTCATACCCATTTTCCCTAATCCAATTAATCCTACTTTCACTTGAGTTTCCTCCTTTAAATTACAAAAAATAGCGTGTATTATTATGCTACCCATTTGTTGTTCTTCATGGTCTCCTTATGGAACCATAAGGATTCAACAAATACTTTAAGTTCCTTGGGTAAATCGCGTAACAATTATCTGTCAAATCCAACCTCGGTTTGCTCTCTTCATACCAATAGCCTTCCAGGGAGGTGCGGATTAAACTCCCCCCCTGGTTTCCCACCATTTAAAACCATCCTCCTCCAATAATTGCGAAGCAGCTTGTGGCCCCATCGAACCGGCTTGATATAGGTGGAGTGGAAGGGCATTTTCCTCAAACGCCTCTAAAACGGGCTGTACCCATTTCCAAGATAATTCAACTTCGTCCCAATGAGCAAAGAAGGTAGAGTCCCCACGCAGAGCATCGAATATTAAGAGTTCATAAGCTTCTGGTATGTCTTTTGTACTTGCTGAGAAGTCAACAATTATCGGCTCCAAATTTCCATTTGTTAAATTTTTGCTATTTAATTGCATCGACACACCCTCATTTGGACTTACTTTGATAACTAATAGATTGGGTTCTGCAAATTGATTCTCGTTAGTATACACATTTTTCGTTGGATTCTTGAATTCAATCACAATCCGCGTCGACTTTTCCTTCATTCTTTTTCCTGTCCGGATATAAAATGGCACCCCATCCCAGAATGAACTATCAATCCATAAACGAGCAGCCACAAATGTATCGTTTGTGGAAGAAGCATTCACTCCAGGTTCTTCTAAATATCCGACTACAGGTTTACCCTTTATTTCCCCCGGTCCATATTGACCACGAACAACGTGGATACCTACAGTATCTTTCTGTACAGGCCGAAGAGAGTCCATAACTTTTCTTTTCACTGTACGGATATCGTTCGTGCTCATCTGTTTTGGCTGATGCATGGCCGTCATCATCAACAGCTGCATCATATGATTTTGGACCATATCACGAATAGCCCCTGCTTTTTCATAATAACTAGCTCTCTCTTCTACACCAACCGTTTCACTAGCCGTTATTTGCACATTGGCAATATACCGATTGTTCCATAGTGATTGCAGCACAGGGTTGGCAAATTCTAAAGCTTCAAGGTTTTGAACCATCGGTTTTCCAAGATAATGGTCAATCCTGAAAATTTCGTCTTCTTCAAAAGCTTTGCTTAGTTTTTCATTTAAATCTTGAGCAGATTTTAAATCACGCCCAAATGGTTTTTCGATCATTAATCGTTTCCATCCTTTTGTCGAGCCTAATCCACTCTCCTTGATGTTCAAAGCAATTACATCAAAGAATTCAGGAGCAACAGAAAGATAAAACATTCGATTCTCTTCAATACTCTGGTCTTTTTCATTTTGTTGAACGACTTCAACTAACTTCTTATACCCTTCAGCATTCGTGAAATCTAACTGGCAATAACGAAATGCCTTTACAAACTCTTGTTTTTCGGATTTATCATTTATCAAGTGTCTAGAAAAAGTGTATAGCGAGTCTGTTACATGGTTTTGAAAATCAACATCAGACATTTCGTCTATTCCTACACCAATGATCAAAAAAGAATCTGGTAATTTTTGATTCAAATATAAATTAAACAAGGCAGGGTAGATTTTTCGCTTAGCTAAATCCCCAGTTGCCCCAAATAAGACAAACGTCATAGAATCCACTTTTCATTCCTCCACTTTTTCAAAGCATTTTCAAATAGAAAAATGTCTGATTTTCTTCGTTTTCCCTACAAAACAACAAGGATTTTCGCTATTGCGTTATCCTACTTTTGGATGTAAGTTTCGTTTATTTCTCCCAGCTTGTCCGGTAATAATGATATCTCTTAATTGAGAATGTCCACATTTTGGACAGGTTTCATTATTTATGGTGATGATTAGACATCTTTCACAAACTTTTCGCTGCTTAGTTTTGAACCTTTCCATGCGGATCTCTCCTTTCGTAAAAAGCAACAACATGTATAAATTATTAAATGAAGTTTCACTTCATCTCACCATGCTTGTAGCAGTATTCCCTTAAGGTTTGGTAGTATTCTTTAAGCTCGCTATTACTTGAGCAAAATCAGTATATTACGTATGTTATATTTTTGAAAGTACGCACTTTATTAACATATAGATACATTGGTATAACATAGTGTTAAAAATAATACTATAAACTTGAATCCAATACCAAGAGTGAAAAGCCAAGGACAGCGATTATACAAGATTCGCTGCCCTTGGCTTTTTAGTAACTGATTCTTTTATTAAATGTTGTGTTTAAATGTTGTGTTTTTTCAACCTTTTAAATACGTAGAGATATAAAAAAACACGGACAGCATCTTTATTAAGATAGCTAACCGTGGTTTGTTAGTATATGAACTTTTTTACACTTTTTCGAACCCCTAGGAGAAACACTTTTTTCTACTGAATAGACGATTTGTTTTCTGTTTCTTTTTCCAATACATTCTCAATATAATCTTTACCCCAGTCATACATAGCATCCAGAATAGGCATCAGACTTCTTCCATACTCAGTGAGTGAGTATTCAACTTTTGGTGGAACGACAGGATAGACTTCACGATGAACAATCAAATGGTCTTCAAGTTCGCGCAATTGATTAACAAGCATTCTTTGAGTGATACCCGGCATGAGGGCCTTTAGTTCACCAAAACGTTTGGTTCCTTCTTTTCCTAGATGCCACAATACCAACATTTTCCATTTTCCACCAATAATCGAAAGAGTCAATTCTTTTTCACAATTAAACACTTTTTCCCCAAGATTCGGCATTCATTTCACCTCCAACCCTTATTATGTCCCATAGTATACTTTTTGTTACTATATGATAAAAAAGTGCATACTTTTAATTTAGTAACATACCCAGTATACTGAGTATCATACCGTTAGTAAATAGCTATCAATTGGATACAATAACACTGTGCAAAAGAAAGCTATACGGCACAATATACTATTATATAAGGAGCGAGTAATAAATGAAATTACAATTAGCATTAGATCTTGTAGATATTCCAGGAGCCATTGAATTGGTGAAAGAAGTAGAAAATCATATAGATGTTGTAGAAATCGGCACGCCGGTTGTGATTAATGAAGGCCTTAAAGCAGTAAAGGAAGTGAAAGCTGCCTTCCCTAACTTAACTGTATTAGCTGACCTTAAAATCATGGATGCAGCTGGATATGAAGTTAGCCAAGCATCTGCAGCAGGCGCTGACATCATCACCATTCTTGGTACAGCTGAAGACGAGTCCATTAAAGGTGCTGTAGAAGAAGCAAAAAAACAAGGTAAACAAATCCTTGCTGATATGATCGCAGTTAAAGACATTGAAGGTCGTGCGAAAGAACTGGATGAACTAGGAGTAGATTATATCTGCGTTCACACAGGTTATGACCTTCAAGCTGTAGGAAAAAATTCTTTCGAAGACCTTGCAACCATTAAGAGCGTTGTAAAAAATGCGAAAACTGCTATTGCAGGCGGAATCAAATTAGAAACACTTCCAGATGTGATTAAAGTACAACCAGATCTTGTCATCGTAGGTGGCGGTATCACAAGCAAAGACGATAAAAAAGCAGTTGCAGCTAAAATGCAAGAATTAATTAAACAAGGTTAATTATAACTATGAAAACTACTCAATATTTAGCTGAAGTCGTTCAAGAATTAAGTCGGACAGTCGACTTAATCTCTGACGAAGAAGCAGAGAAGTTGGTTAATAAGATTCTGGAATCCAAAAAAATCTTTGTTGCAGGTGCGGGCAGATCTGGATTTATGGGCAAATCTTTCGTGATGAGAATGATGCACATGGGGATCGATGCTTATGTAGTCGGTGAAACTGTAACAGCAAATTTAGAAAAAGGTGATTTGTTGATCATCGGTTCAGGTTCAGGTGAAACGAAAACCTTGGTTTCAATCGCTGAAAAAGCAAAAAGTTTAGGTGGGACGGTCGCAGCTGTAACGATTTCCCCTGACTCCACGATTGGAAAATTAGCTGATATTATCATTAAATTGCCTGGATCACCGAAAGATCAATCTGAAAGTGAATACAAGACCATACAACCAATGGGGTCACTTTTTGAGCAAACGATGTTATTATTTTATGATGCATTGATCTTGCGTTTTATGGAAAAAAAAGGCTTAGACTCTACTAAAATGTACGGCAAACATGCCAATCTCGAATAGAGTACACTTTAAAAAATATGGAAACATCGTAAAGACCGCATTTATTTCTTTTATGAATTGCGGTCTTTACTGCATATTACAAATAACACAGTCCATACAGGAAAGAAAAAATAGCCTCTGATTCAGTCCCTTCTATGGCCGGATCAGAGATCATTATTGGGTGGGGCACAGCCAAGAATTTAGCCATCACTCACAGTATGAGCCCTATTTGGGTTATCACCAATATTTCACTGGTAGGCCCCATGTCTATATAAGTTTTTTTATGGGAAAATAAAATCCTATTGGCGATGAAAAACGCTTCATAAGTGTAGTAAACAAAACTCTTCGTTTTATAAAACAAAGGAATGAGGTTGAATAAATGGTTCGATTCGGCGTAATCGGTACTAATTGGATTACAGAAAGATTACTTGAAGCAGCAAATGATGTAGAAGATTTTAAACTAACTGCTGTTTATTCTCGCACGATTAGTAGAGCAGAAGAATTTGCAAGTAAATATGGAGTAACAAAAATATTTACAAACCTAAAAGAAATGGCAGTTAGTCAAGAAATTGACGCGGTGTACATTGCTACTCCCAATTCATATCACGCAGAACAAGCTATTTTATTTTTGCAAAATGGCAAACATGTGTTATGTGAAAAGCCACTGGCTGTTAATGCAACCGAAGTAGCGAGGATGATTCAAGCCTCAAAAGATCATAACGCCCTATTAATGGAAGCAATGAAATCAACATTACTTCCAAACTTCAAGGTCATTCAAGATAATTTACATAAAATTGGTCCTATCCGTAGATACTTTGCAAGCTATTGTCAGTATTCATCTCGTTATGATAAATACAAAGAAGGAATTGTCCTTAATGCCTTCAATCCAGAGTTTGCGAACGGTTCATTAATGGACCTTGGTGTCTATTGTTTGTATCCACTTATTACATTATTTGGTGAACCAAAAGAAGTGAAGGCAACTGGCATTATGCTTGATTCGGGTGTGGATGGTGAAGGTAGCGTCATCTTAAAATATGATGATAAAGATGCGATTGTGATGTATTCCAAAATAACGAACTCTTATTTACCAAGCGAAATTCAAGGCGAAAAAGGAAGTATCATGATTGATAAGATTCATACGGCTGAAAAAGTAGAAATTCACTACACTGACGGCACGGTTGAACAATTAACAGTCGACCAATCTCATCCAGCTATGTATTACGAAGTGAAAGAATTTATTGAATTAATCAACCGAGGAAAAACAGAGTCTGATACTAACTCATATAAAAATTCATACACCACGATACAAGTGTTGGATAAAGTGAGAGATGAAATAGGTCTTGTATATCAAAGTGATCATAAGTGAAAAAACACAAAAACCCCTACAGCGACTTGTATTATTCTCTTGAGAAATTACGAATCTGGCCTGTTTGTCGAAGAATAAAAGAAATCGTTTTAGAACTTACCTAAACTATTTTGCATCCATTCTTTTTTATAAGAGCATTATAGCATTTTCTACCCGGCTAACAAATTTTAAAGGACTTTTGCTTATTATGCAAAGGTTCAATGCTCATTTTTTAAGATGTGTTTCTTCTTTAATTTGTGATTTAGTTTAAGTATTCCTTAATAGGAGTAGCAACAATGACACTACCCCTATTAGGATCCTACCAACAACCGCACTTTTCTGACCCCACCCTACCCTACAGAGTAAAAAGGGTTGTAAATGTAAAAAAAATCCATGCTATGACCCTTTTTTACAAGTACCTCGGTCGTACCCCTTAAAGGTGCATTTACACAAGCTTCAGCCGACGAACAAAATTATGCAGTTTGATTTTTATATTTTATGAATGATCATTAATTTTGTAGAAGCCGGCAATCTCGTCGGTTTTTTTACTGAACATTTTGTGTCCGAAGCGCCGCCGATCAGTAGCGCTTCTTGTGTCTACTACGCATTATTTCTTGTTATGTATAATGAAAAATCTATTCAACAAATCGGGCGAAATAGTGGAAGAACTCTTTGTTTTTAAACGACTTTATTGTTATTTATTTTGAGATAAATGGGTACAGGATGAAGAAAGTTAAACAACTATTTTTTAACACCGTTCTACATTTAGAACGGTGTTATCTGTGTTTAAAGTATTAAGATTCAACAACTTGATTGTAAATGAACAGATGTGCAAAATAGCACTTAAAATAAGCGCAAATTACCTCCTAAAGTGACAGCAAGGGCAATGGCTGAAAAGAAACTGTTTAATACTGTTAGTCAATCTCTTACAAATGAACAAAAAGGAAAGCTTGAAGAGATCATTACTTCGCAGCATCCATCCGAATCCAATAAAACGATATTGGGTTGGTTAAAGGAACCGCCGGGTCATCCTTCACCCGAAACATTTCTAAAAGTAATAGAACGACTCGAATACATACGAGGAATGGAATTAGAAACGGTACAAATTAGTCATTTGCATCGCAATCGCCTGTTACAACTATCTCGCTTAGGCTCAAGATATGAGCCATATGCATTCCGTGACTTTCAAGAAAATAAGCGATATTCGATATTAACCGTCTATTTATTACATCTTACTCAAGAGTTAACGGATAAAGCTTTTGAAATTCATGATAGACAAATACTTAGTCTGTTATCAAAAGGCCGTAAGGCTCAAGAGGAAATTCAGAAACAAAACGGTAAAAAGCTGAATGAGAAAGTTATACACTTTACGAACATCGGACAAGCTTTAATCAAAGCAAAAAAGGAAAAATTAGACGTTTTTGAGGTTTTAGAATCCGTTATCGAATGGAATTCTTTTGTCTCTTCGGTCGAAGAAGCTCAGGAGCTTGCACGCCCTGCCGACTATGATTATTTAGACTTACTGCAAAAACGATTTTATTCACTTAGAAAATATACGCCAACGCTATTAAGGGTATTGGAATTTCATTCTACAAAAGCAAATGAACCACTTTTACAAGCTGTTGAGATTATCCGTGGAATGAACGAATCCGGAAAGCGAAAAGTGCCTAATGACTCACCTGTGGATTTTATTTCAAAACGTTGGAAAAAGCATTTATACGAGGATGATGGTACAACAATCAATCGTCATTACTATGAAATGGCTGTTTTAACAGAACTTCGGGAGCATGTTAGGGCAGGAGATGTTTCCATTGTTGGCAGCAGACAATATAGAGACTTTGAAGAATATTTGTTTTCAGAAGATACATGGAATCAAACGAAGGAGAATACAAGATTATCAGTTAGTTTATCATTCGAGGATTATATGACGGAGAGAACCAGCAGCCTAAAGGTTAAAGTGGTTAGCTACCAATTCCAACAAGTTAGACGGGGTTTCTCTTGAAAAAGGAAAGCTGTCAATTGCACGCTTAGAAAAAGATGTTCCAGAAGAAGCAAAAAAATTTAGTGCAAGCCTGTATCAGATGCTACCAAGAATAAAATTAACCGATTTACTGATGGATATTGCTTATATAACAGGATTTCATGAGCAATTTATTCATGCTTCCAATAATCGAAAACCGGATAAAGAAGAAACAATTATTATTATGGCTGCTCTTTTAGGAATGGGAATGAATATTGGTTTAAGCAAAATGGCTGAAGCAACACCCGGACTTACATATAAGCAATTGGCCAATGTATCACAATGGCGCATGTATGAAGATGCAATGAATAAAGCCCAAGCCGTATTAGTAAATTTTCATCACAAATTGCAATTGTCTTCTTATTGGGGAGACGGTACAACATCCTCGTCCGATGGTATGAGAATGCAGATAGGCGTTTCATCGCTACATGCAGATGCAAACCCACATTATGGAACTAGAAAAGGAGCCACCATCTATCGTTTTACAAGTGATCAATTTTCTTCTTATTACACAAAGATTATTCATACTAATTCAATGGATGCGATTCATGTTTTGGATGGTTTGTTACACCATGAGACGGATCTAAATATAGTAGAGCATTATACAGACACGGCTGGTTACACAGACCAAATATTCGGACTGACCCATTTATTAGGATTTAAATTTGCTCCAAGAATACGAGATTTATCAGACTCGAAATTATTTACAATAGATAAGGCAAGTGAGTATCCAAAATTAGAAGTCATTTTACGTGGACAAATAAATACAAAGGTCATTAAAGAGAATTATGAGGATGTTTTGCGATTAGCTCATTCTATAAGGGAAGGAACAGTTTCAGCATCCCTTATTATGGGGAAATTAGGTTCTTATTCAAGACAAAACAGCTTGGCTACAGCCTTACGTGAGATGGGCCGAATAGAAAAAACGATCTTTATTTTGAATTATATTTCGGATGAATCATTAAGAAGAAAAATACAAAAAGGATTGAATAAAGGAGAAGCCATGAATGGACTGGCAAGAGCTATTTTCTTCGGAAAACAAGGCGAGCTTAGGGAACGAACCATACAGCATCAATTGCAAAGGGCCAGTGCCTTAAACATCATTATCAATGCCATCAGTATCTGGAATACTTTACATCTAACAAAGGCAGTTGAATATCAAAAACGGTCAGGTAGTTTTAATGAAGAATTATTGCACCATATGTCACCTCTAGGTTGGGAACATATTAATTTACTTGGAGAATACCATTTTAATTCGGAGAAAATGGTCTCGTTAGATTCTTTAAGACCATTGAAACTTTCTTAACGTTGTTAAAACTGGGGGAATCGTCTTGAAAATGGGCTTAGCGTTGTAAATTCGCATTTTCCTGACGCTACCCCCAAATGAGGATTTATATAAAGAAGTAACGTTCGCTGCATTGTCTTCAATAACAGCTAAAGGAGGCTTTCTCGAGTTAGAATCCCATCTTGGGTCTAAAGAAAGGTCACAGCTTTTTGGATATGAGGTTAAAACTAATGACACTGAGGAGAGCTAATTAGGCTCTCCTTTTTCTGTAATAGGATGCTTTTCTAAAACTGACTCAGCTTATCCCTTAAATGAATAATTACATAGTAAATGGGAAAAATATATTTGTTAAAAATAACTAAGGAGATGATACAAATGGCATTAATACCTTATGATCCATTTAGACAATTAACTAACATTAGGAGAGATTTTGACAGATTATTCAATGATTTCCCTTTTCATTTAGACAATGAAATGAATCAATTGGGGAATATAAGAGTGGATGTTCATGAAACAGATAAAGAGGTAGTAGCAACTTGTGACATTCCAGGCTTACAGAGTAAAGAAGATGTAAACATTGATATTGAAAATAATGTATTGAGAATTAGTGGCTCAATTAACAGAACTAATGAGATTAAAGAAGAGAATATGCATAGGAGAGAAAGATACACAGGTAGCTTTCACAGAGCTATTACACTACCAACTCCTGTTTCTGAGGAAGGTATAAAGGCTTCTTATAAGGATGGTGTACTAGAAGTTATCATGCCTAAACAAACTCAAACAAATAAAAAGAGAATTGATGTGGATTTCCATTAAAAATGAGCAGTTTGCTACCTGTTATGAAAGAGTTTGGCAGGGATTACTTACAGGAAATTGCTGAGGAACAACCTGACCTAGTTGATTTGCTAATTTTAAGCTGCCATTTACCTCAGGCAAAGAAAAAAATTATTTTAAATGAGCTGACTAATAATATTAAAAATTCCTACCAGGGGCTGTCCGAAAAGTCCCTAAAATAAGGCAAGAGGAGAAAAAGGCTCGTTTTTCTCCTCTTGCTTTTCTATTCTGTTGTTTTATTTTTGAAAGTAGCTGGCGGATGCCCGCTACTTTCAATAGGTTGTGGGCCAATGCCACAATCCCAAACTCGGCATGAACCTTATCGAGCCCCCGCAACGAAAACCTGCGGAACGACCGATTGCCCTTAATATGACCAAACGCACTTTCTACTTCGATTTTCCGTCGAGCGTAGATTGCGGTCTTCTCTTCACATTCAAGGGCTGTTTTCGCTTTGGTTTTCATTTCTTCAAAAATCGTATTCCAGTGAATTTGCCGATTTCCCTTGGCTTTTGTGCACTGGGCCTTCAAGGGACAATCTGTACAGTCTTCGCATTCATAGATTTTGAAACTTTGTTCATAACCGTAGCGATTTTTTTTGGTTTGATATTTTTTAAAGAGAACCTTCCTTCCATTTGGGCAAATAAAATAATCGTCTTGTTCCATATAAGTCCAGTTTTTAGCGTTTTTGATATCATTTTTGAATTTACGTGTTTGTTCATGGAGGTAGGAACCATAAGGAATAAGAAAATCAAAACGTAGCTCTTTTTCTTCTCCTACCGCATAAACATAATTTTCTTCGCTTCCGTAACCTGCATCGGCAATGACGGTTTTAGGCATCGGTAATGATGTAGAGGCGAGCTTTTCCATATGTGGAATAAAACAACGTGTGTCAGTTGGGCGTTGATGAATCGAGTAGAATAGGATAAATTGATTTTCTGTCCCCATTTGAACATTGTATCCTGGTTTTAGCTGACCGTTTTTCATAGGATCTTCTTTCATTCGCATAAAGGTGCCATCTTTGTCCGTTTTTGAATAACTGTTTCGTTCGCCAAAGATTTCGTTCTGTTCCTTATATTTGGCAAGTCGCTCGATGAAATCCTGTCGGATTAACTTCACTGACTTCTTTAATGTACTACGTTCTTTTCGCTTTTCTTTACGGATGTGTGTACAAGATTCTATTTCGATTTCCTCTGTTAACGTTTCTACTTTCTCCTCGAGTTTCTCCGCTACACTTTCTAGAGTAGGTATCGTGTGGTCTTCGTTGAGAAGAACTTCTCCTTGGATCATACCAGCTTCCAATTGGGTTAGTTCCTGAATATGTTGAAGGGTTTCTTGAATTTTTTCTTTTAATTTAGCTTCAAATTTCTCGGTTGATTTCTTCCATACAAAAGTATACTTATTGGCATTGGCCTCGATTTTGGTCCCATCCAAAAAGTAGTTTTCCATTGTGATGTAGTTTTCTTCTATTAGTTTTAGAATCATCACTTCAAATAGCTCGTCTATCAAAACATTCAACCGTACTCCTCTAAACTCATTAATGGTACGGAAATCAGGTTGTTGCATCGCAGCTAGCCACATCGCTGGGATGTTTTCTGTAATCAGCTTTTCGATCCCACGGCAAGAATAAATTTTTTGAGAATAGCCAAATAGAATGATTTTAAGCATCATTTTAGGATGATAAGAGCTTCGTCCTCCACCTTTATAATGGGAGAATAGAATTTTGTCCGAAACAGCCTCTACCATTTCATCTATCACACGGGCCACATGATGAGCTGGAATGAAGGATTCTAAATCAAAAATTGCTTGGATTTGACGGTTGTTGTAAGGTTTGAACGTTGGGGATAATTGCCTTTTATTGTTTTTTTTCTCCATCTCATTCCCTTCTAGAACTGGAAGTAATGTCATTTGCGTGTTATAATTTTCAGTAGTAATCATTTGATTGCACAAAAAAATCATCCTTTCTTTTAATGTTGTGTGGTAACTTCATTTTACTAAAAAGGATGTTTTTTTTGTGCATTTTTTTAGAAAAAAGATAAAAAAAGGGGTCCGAAAAATTAGCTTTTACTCACTTTTCGGACAACCCCTTTTCTTTTGTAAGCCCAAACTATAAAAAATAAGCATACCTTAACCGTACGCATCATAAATCACCGTATATCATGATTTTTTTAATCAGATATACGGTGATTTCATTTTATCTGCCACATTCTGCTTGAATCATTTTTGACCAAGGCATATATTGATTTAAAATTTCCGAATGTGGATAGATATCAAGATTCGGAAAATCTGTCAGTAACTTCAAGAGATAACGATAGAAATCCACTCCGTTTGCTTTTGCCATTTCTGCGATACTTAAACAGATGGCGTTGGCTTTTGCACCAACTTCACTGACGGAAAAGAGCCAGTTTTTTCTTTTATGTGTTTAAGTACATAAAAGGAAAAACTGGATTTTTGCAAACACTCCGAAAGGAGCGAAGGCTAGTGCTGTGACTTATAGTATTGTAGAAACAGCCAAAGAAAATGGGCTTAATCCTTATCAATACTTGATGTACATTTTCGAGAAGCTTCCCAATGAGATGCGAGTAATGAGAACGCCATTGATCGGATTTTTAAAGCCTGATTTTCTACTTCTGTCAAAAATGTCTCGTCATATTCAAATTCCTGTACCTCCGATAAATATCTTATATTTTTTGCTGCTTCAATTCCTCGCCTACGCAAGGATTTCGATTTTACCAAATCACAATAATAAATGGTATTCGCTGTAGTTGGTACTGAGCCAGCTAATTGAGTAAGATAGGTTACGCCGCCCACATCCTCCAGTATCCCTTTTTGATTTAGTTGTTCGGAAACAGTGACCACATCAATATCTTTATAGCCACCCTTTATACTCTTTAATTCTGGTTTTAATTCTTCCTCTGGAATAAGTAATGATAAGGTTTTGAATAGTTTGTCATCACCTTTGTTGCTTAACTCTGCTGCTAATTTATTTACATACCAATTAGGTGCTCCTGTCGCAATTAATCATATCGGCACATGTTTCAACAGATTTTTCAAAGCGATAAATAAATACAACTTCAATATATCTTTGTCCATCTTTCGAGTGCGGCTTAATGACTTCTAATTTTTGAAATAGGCCCGAGATTTACTGGTGTTCCATATAATTATAAATTGTTATACACAACTTCCAGTAGCTTGATAATATTGTCTTGACGTTGAAACAGTTCGTCCTGACGTTGAAATAGTTTGTCAAGAGTTTTCGTTATACTTTGAATGGCATTACCTGTGCCATAAAGTTTATTCTTGAACTCTACAAGCCCTTGCTTTATCTTTTCAATTTTATTGTCAATTACATCGGCGTATGCGAGCCATAGTATAAATTCGTACATAAAAGGATTAGATTAGTCATTCCTAGGTCCAGTTTAAAAAATTAGGTATTGCTAGGCCTAGTTTCGTATTGCAAAAAATGTGCTATTGCCGTTTATTATTTTCAGGATAGTATTTAACAACAAGAGTCAAATTGAACAGTTGTTTTTCAGTCTTTTTTCATATCGAGAAACATATACTCAGTAAGAATGACTTTAGAATAGGAGGATCTAAATGACAAACAACAACCTGTTAAGCTTTTATGATCCATATGTTTATCAGACATTAACAACCATTGTTGGTAAAATTGTTACTGTTCAAACCATAAGAGGTAGCGTTCGTGGCTCCTTGAAAAATGTATTGCCAGATCACATTGTTGTCGAATCTAACGGAACTCCCTTTTTTATTCGTACCCAGCAAATTATTTGGGTTTTTCCTGGTTAACAAAAAGGAAGTGGAGGGGAAATAATGTTTAAAAGAATAAATAAATTGGCAATTGAACTTCCTATACCCGCACACGGCGATATGAATGCTGCAGCAGCAGTACAAGAACTCTTGGGTGGCAAGTTTGGGGAGATGTCTACCTTAAATAACTATATGTTTCAGTCTTTTAACTTCAGAAATAAAAAAAAGCTAAAACCATTCTATGAGTTAGTGGCAAGCATTACAGCAGAAGAATTTGGTCATGTAGAACTTGTTTCTAATACGATTAATTTGTTATCGGTAGGTAATACTTTTCCAGGGAATCCGGATATCACTCCACTTCAAAATGGGAAGGATGCGAGAAACACCCACCATTTTATTTCTACAGCTCAAACGGCTATACCAGGTGATTCAATGGGAAGACCTTGGACTGGTGATAATGTTTTTAATAGTGGAAATCTGGTTTTAGATTTAACACATAACTTTTTTCTAGAGATTGGTGCACGTACACATAAAATGAGAGTTTATGAGATGACTGATAACCCAGTTGCTAGAACCATGATTGGGTATTTACTTGTTCGTGGAGGAACACATATCCTCGCCTATGCGAAAGCAATCGAAATTGCTACAGGGGTAGACTTGACGAAAATGCTTCCAGTTCCAAATCTTGATAACTCAAAATTTGATTATGCCAGACCGTTCATAGAAAAAGGCTTAAGCAATGTGCTATTCACATGGAGCGAAACAGAATACAGGGATATCGGAATGATTTGGAAAGGAACAAATCCGGAAAATGGGCAACCACTTGAAGTGAAAATTGGTACTCCTGAAGGCGGACCAATTCCAAACTTAGAGGAGTTACCTGAAGAATTTGCTCCTGGTATTACTAGGGACGATTATGAATTAATCAAAAAACGTCTAATGGAAAATTTATAATAGATTTTTTGTAGGAAAGTTTTTCAACGACCTGGAGGATTTGAAGCAACTATAAGAGGATATTTTTACCAAGAAGCTAGAGAAACAGAAATTAGGTTAGCAAGGAGACTAATTAAAGGAGAACGATTTCATCCAGCGACATACTCATTATGGTTCTTTAAACCAGAAGGTAGTTGCCCTGCACAATGGTATAATCAATGGAATGCTGGGCGCTATAAATCACACTGTTTTTACTCTCCTACAGAATCATCCTGCCCCGATGTTTATCGAACATAATAGGTTAATATATAATCTTTAAATAAATTTACACTTACAAATGAACAAGTTATGTATGGGGGTACCCCTTAATAAAAAAGAAATCCTTAATGCCACAAAAACATTTTATGGAAAACCAAAGCTTTTCTATCATGATGGAGGAATTATTGATATTACCCAAAATATACGGGATGATTATTATGATGTAACGGTCCAAATTACTACGTTTGAAGGAGCACATAATCCACCATATGGATTTGATACAATCACTTTAAGGATTCAAAGTTTCGAAGTGATAAACTATGAACACAAAGATGTATCGAATATCGGAAAGATACCATTGAATACACTAAAAACATCAACCTACTTAACTACACAGCACTTGATTAATGGGGAAAGCAATTTTGGCTTGGAGGTATTGATATTTCCAAGCCCATTTCTTATTTATCAATCTGGCACTCAACTTCTGTTCCATCTAGAAAAGTTACAATCACTTTTTCCTCTTTATACACCGTCATCTTTTCTACTAGTTTTAAGAATAAATTCATATAGAAAAGCAGGGCCTGACCCCCAGTGCGCTAACGCTTTAGTACGATGGGGGTCAGGCCCTTAATTCCCAAAACTATTTTACTTTCTGTATTTCTTTTTCTGTGATGTAATCGTCTACAGGATTGGTAGCTTCATATAGGGGTAGCGTCAGGAAAATGCGGATTTACAACGTTAAGGATATCAAAATATAAAAAGTCTAATTTCTCGGTGTTATAAGTGAAAAATTAGGCTTTAGTTACT
>NZ_JVDT01000204.1 GCF_001076885.1 Bacillus sp. 522_BSPC | reverse complement strand
AACTTTCGCACCAAAAAAATAAGTGCAAATCGTTAGTTGTATTGCGTCTATGGTCTATTAAATATGTTGCTTGACAGTGTTTAATAAAATGAAATAACACCTCATTCTTTGGTATAGTGTAATTGTAGAGAAAACACTACCATACAGAAGAGGTGCTCCCTATATGATAGACCAAAATAGCCAAAACAATCAACTACCAAAAGAACTTAATTCGGTTTTTTCTGAGCTTGAAATGAATAAACACCTGCGCCAAGCAGGAATTAAAAAATCCTTCGGTTTCAGCTGTTCCTACTTATTTCAGCTTGTTTTCTGTTTGATTTTCCAGCACAAAAATTGGTTTTCACTTCTTGATTCAAAGAAAGCCGATCAGTTTCCAGCCAAAGATGCCGTCTATCGCTTTTTAAACCAATCAACTTTTAATTGGCGCCGTTTCTTACTACTGTTGAGCATTTTTACTATTCAAAAGGTGACTCGCCTTACGAATAAAGAGCGTCCAAAAGTACTGATTATCGATGATTCTGCGTATGACCGAAATCGTAGTAAAAAGGTAGAGCTTCTCGCTCGTTGTTTTGATCATGCTTCCCTGAAAATGCGTTTCTTTAAGGGGTTTCGTATGCTCACTTTGGGCTGGTCAGATGGCTATACATTTATGCCAATTGACTTTTCTTTAGTCAGTTCAAAAAAGTCTCAAATCAATGGTATCTCTGAAAAAATTGATAAACGTACTTGTGGATACAAGCGTCGAGAAAATGCATTACAAACTGAGCCTGAACAAGTTCCTGACATGATTAAACGTGCATTAGCCAATGGGATAGATGCAAGTTATGTCCTTATGGATTCTTGGTTTACATTGCCACCACTTGTAAAGTCTATTGTGGATCAAGGATTAGACGTAATTGGTATGGTCAAAGAAACAAAACAACGTTATAACGTAAACGGGGAGATGGTTTCTTTAAAGCAACTATACCGCCTAGCTGGACCCATTCAATCCAAGAAAGGAATTCTTCGTTCCATCCATACGATCATGGCTAATGGAACACCAATTAAAGTGGTATTCATTCAAAACAGAAATAAGAAAAGCGACTGGCTTGCCATCCTCAGCACAGACTGCACTCTTTCAGAACAGGAGATCGTCCGAATCTATGGAATGCGCTGGGATATCGAGGTATTCTTTAAGGCGGCCAAATCTCTTTTGAAACTTGAAAAAGAATTCCAAAGCCGTTCATATGACGCGCTTATTTGCCATACAACGATTGTGTTTTCTCGTTTTATCGTTCTGTCGTGGCAGAATCGCTGTAATACCGATCAACGCACAATAGGTGGTCTGTTTTACGAATTATGCGATGAAGTAAATGAACTTGATTGGGCTGTCGCATTACAGCAATTGATCGAGCTTCTTCAAGATGCACTTAAACAAACGAATAAGAAAATCAAAAAAATAATTCAAAGTCAACTTGAACAGTGGATCGCTGGCCTTCCTAATTATATCAAGGCTTATTTGCCGATATCACTCTGCGAAAGTTGAGTTATTTAATAAAGATACAAATGAAGACCAAGTCTATCCACCCTTAGTAGAAGAATTTACAAAAGCGCTAATAAAGAAAAAAACGGATAATCCTTCCATTAGTATTGTTTTATTAACGGATAAAATCAATACAATCTATGGTTCCTATCCATCAGAGGAATTAAATGATTTAAAACAAATAGGTATTAAAGTTATCGAAACAAATGTAAAGAAGCTGCGAGATTCTAATCCACTTTATTCTGCTTTTTGGCGAATGTTTGGACAGTGGGGGAAAACAAATGGGAATGGTCATTTACCTAATCTTTTAGCAAAAAGTGAGCAAAAGATTACCGTGCTATCCTATTTAGAACTATTAAACGTAAAAGCAAATCATCGAAAACTATTAATTACGGAAAATGCTGCAATCATATCGAGTGGGAATATTCATAATGCAAGTGGCTATCATTCAAACATAGCTTTTCGTGTTGACGGAAACATAATTAATGATTTACTTGAAAGTGAAGAGAGTGCAGCTAGATTGAATGAACATCTCCATTTGCCACGGATCCCAAAACAACCTGAAACAAATACACAGATAGAAATTCAATTACTGACAGAAGGGAAAATAGGCAAACATGTATTAGAAGAAATCAGTAAAACAGATAGCAAAGATTCTATTTGGATAGGAATCCTCTATTTAGCAGATCGAAATGTTATCGATGAAATCAAAGCAGCGGCAGCGAGAAGGGTGCATATTTATTTACTATTGGATCCAAATCAAAATTCCTTTGGCAATAAAAAAAGTGGCTTGCCCAATATTCCAGTTGTAGCAGAGCTAAGAAAATCAAAAGTATCTAAAAATATTCATATTAAATGGTATAACACAGGAAAAGAACAATATCATCCGAAAATTATGCTAATAGAAAGAGAAACAGCAGATACCATTATTAGTGGTTCCGCTAATTTTACGCGTAGAAATCTTTATGATTTTAACTTGGAAACAGACATTAAAATTATCGCCAAAAAAGAAACAAAAGTAGCGATAGAAACGAAATCCTACTTTCAAAGATTATGGACAAATGATGGTGCAGAATATACAAGGGATGTAGATACACAAAGTAAATTACCTTTCTTTCGCTATATTGTCTATCGATTACAGAGGGTTTTATGGTTCACAACTTATTAATTTTATTATTCATAATTTCTATTTCATTTCAAATAATAATACTATGAATGAATTGGAGGGTACTGTATGAATAAAAAAGAGATATTGACATCATCCGAACTCGCAACTTTATGGATGACTTATCAAGAAAAAACGATGTTTTTGCGAATGGTAGAATATTTCCATTCTGTTAATGAAGATAAAAAAGAAAAAAACTATTATGAAAGCCATATGCTTAAACTAGCGAAGGAGATACAAAAAATTGAAACAATTTTAAAAGCAGAGGGAGCGAAAATTCCAAATGGATTTTCTGAGAAAGATGTAAATAAACAAGCACCCCCACTGTTTCAACCAACTTTTTCTCTGCAAATAATGAGAATGCTTTCAGAAATTGGCATGGGGCTACATGCATTACATTTAGCAAGATCTTATCGAAAAGACATTATTCAATTATTCCAAGAATTATCTGTAACAACCCAGCGTTGTTATGAAGAGTGCACCGAGCTTTTAATTGAAAAGGGTGCATTGAGCCGTCCACCACAAGTGTCTATGCCAGAACAAGTGGACATGGTTGTAAGTACACAATACTTAAAAGGAAATAGTATCTTTGGGGATAAAAGAGTGTTAAATACAGTAGAAGTTTCTTTTCTCTATCAATCCATTGAAAGCAACAGTATTGGACAACAATTAATTACTGGGTTTGCCCAAGTAACTAGAGACCCAGAGATAAAAAAATTCTTCACACAAGGAAAAGAGCTTTCCAAGAAAATTATTACGAAGCTTTCGAAAAAATTAATGGATGATGATATTCAAGTTCCGATAGCCTGGGTAGGAAGCCCAACCGTTTCTACCATTGCTCCCTTTTCAGACAAATTAATGTTGTATTGCATTAGTTTGTTTTGTAGTTTTGGACTAGGCAGTAATGCTATTGGAACAACATTTAGTTTGCGGAAGGACTTATCGGTAACCTTTATCCCCCTTATTACGCAAATTTATGATTATGGGGTACATGGGGCAGAGTTAATGGCCAAAAAAGGCTATACAGAGGAACCACCGGGCATGGAAAATAGAACAAATATCATAAATAGAAGCTAAGTATCTTTCTATAATGCTGACATTGCATTTTGCTTATCAGTCAATGGAAATAATGCTATGATAGCTTTATAAATGAACTGATAAGGGAGATGTCGGTATAGTGACTGATTTTTTTAATGAAGAAAAAGATTTCACAAAAAGAGTAAGTAAGCTTTCTGAATTAAGTAGAAATTTTTTTGAGAGAGCAAAGGAAGTTGATGAAAATGGATCGTTTCCCTTTGAAAACATGAAGGAATTGCAGCAATCTGGTTACACAACCTTAACAATACCTAAAGAATTTGGCGGACAAGAAATTTCTTTGTATGAATTAGTAAGATTCCAAGAGGTAATTGCACAAGGGGATGGATCTACTGCCTTATCTATCGGATGGCATATGGGCGTTGTTAGAAATATGTATGAGGCAAACTGGCAAAAGGAGACGCTTAAAGAAGTCTATAACCAATTGCTAAATGGTGCATTAATAAATGGTGCCGCAACAGAGCCACAAACAGGAAGTCCAACAAGAGGTGGAAAACCACAAACTACTGCCGAAAAGAATGGAGAAAATTGGGTGATTAATGGACATAAATCCTTTACCACTATGTCTCCTGTATTGGATTTTTTTCTTGTTACTGCATCTATCAAGGGTACAGACGAAGTAGGCAATTTTTTGATACCAAAGGATTGTAATGGAATACGCATAGAAAACACATGGGATAGCATTGCTTTAAGGGGTACTGGAAGCAATGATGTGTATTTTGAAGCAGTAGAAATTCCTGCACATTATTTTGTGGAAAAATTGGAAAGACGGAAAAAAGTTAATCCATGGCTATTGCATATTCCAGCATGCTATTTAGGAATCGCAGGAGCTGCACAAACGGAAGCAGTGACTTTTGCGAAAAATTATTCTCCAAATAGTATAAACGGAACCATTAGCGATATCCCAAGTGTACGAGCAAAAATTGGGGAAATGGAATTGAAAATGCAAACAGCGAAACACTTTTTATATTCTGTAAGTAAAAAATGGGATGAATCATCTGTAGAACAGCAATCTCATCTTCTTCCAGAATTAAGTGCAGTGAAATTAGTTGTAACAAACATAGCAATCGAAGTAGTCGATATCGCCATGCGCATTGTCGGTGCACGTAGCTTGTCCGCAAAAAGCCCACTACAAAGATACTACCGAGACGTACGAGCAGGCTTACATAATCCACCAATGGACGATATGACAATCGAACAGCTCACAGTAAAATCACTAAATGAAATGAAATGAACGAAAGCAAGTAAAAAAGATTGCCAACGAGCAATCTTTAAATAATGGTAGTCAAATTACTTGATAAGGTAGTTTGGCTATTTTTTTTCATTGTTGATTTCGTTCAGAAACCAGGGTTTAACTCACTTTTTTTAAATCAGCTCTTACTTTGTATGTTCGATAAAGATGACGGAAATATGTTTCCATTCTAAACGATCCATTTATGTATCTTTTTAGCCCGATAACTACTAGTTCTTCTATCAAAATCAAACCAAGGAAAGTATAAATAAAAACAATCAAATTCATTTCCCTCCTTAAATCTTCAGCTACTTTTCTATTCCTTTTTTTGTGTAATGTAAACAATGATCGATTATAAAATAATATGAACAACTTCACTTTTCAGAACATAAATATAAAAAGAAAATTCATAAAAAAAATTGGTGTGAAACCATTGAAAAATATAGAAAAATAACTCATAATCTTATTTTGAAACATTCTTTTTTTAATAAAAAACACTTCTAATTCATTAGAAGTGATATTACCCGTTAATCGGGATATAGTGCAGGGGAAGATCTTTTTTAAAATCCCAGTAATGGTTAGTTGTAACATTGGGCTGGGGATAAAAAAATACGCTATATAAAGGGAGATGGAAAATGAAAATAAGAGTTTCTGCCGTACAGTATAAATTAGAAAACATTAAGTCTTTTGAAGCATTTGCAAAACAATGTGAGCATTATGTTCGAACAGCAAGTGAATTTGGTGCGGAATTTGTTTTATTTCCTGAATTTTTTACAACACAGCTTTTATCAATGGGGGATGAGACGAACGCGTTAACGATTAATGAACTACCTGGATTTACAGAGCAATATCAAGATTTATTCAGGTCATTTGCTGTTCAAACTGGAATGCATATTATCGGTGGAACTCATGTCATTCGCAGAGAAGAGAAATTGTATAATGTAGCACATCTATTTTATCCAGATGGAAGAATAGAAGAGCAGGCAAAGCTTCATATCACGCCTACAGAAGAATATGAATGGAATATGGAAAAAGGGGATTCCTTTCGCATATTTGATACAGAGAAAGGAAAAATTGCCATCTTAACTTGTTATGATATTGAATTCCCTGAAATCGTTCGTATGGCAAAGGCAAAAGGAGCAGATGTGATTTTTTGCCCATCATGTACGGATGATCGCCACGGTTTTCATCGTGTACGCTATACTTGCCATGCAAGAGCAATTGAAAATCAAGTATATGTTGTAGTAACTGGAACAATTGGCACGCTTACAAATGTTGACTTTATGCGTGCAAATTTTGGGCAGGCAGCAGTCATTACGCCTAATGATATCCCGTTTCCACCAAAAGGAATTCTTGTAGAGGGTGAACTTAATAATGATATGGTTGTAACAGCGGACCTTGATTTGTCTTTATTGTATGAAGTAAGAGAAAAAGGTTCTGTAACAACTTGGAGAGATAGAAGAACAGATCTTTATCCTGACTGGAATTCTACCGTGGAAGGCTAATTATGACGCTTCATAGTGAATTTTATCTTTTTGACACAGGTCAGCCAATTCCATGTACGGTCAGAAATTATCTGGAAAAAGATTTTCACGAATTAATTGCTATTCAATCAGAATGCTTCCCACCACCATTTCCAGAGGAGCTATGGTGGAATGTTGAGCAATTATCTAGTCATCTTTCTCATTTTCCTGAAGGAGCAATCTGTGTGGAAGTGGATGGGGAGCTTGCAGGTTCCTTAACATGTCTTCAAGTCGCTTATAATCCAAATCAGCCTTATCATACATGGGAAGAAATAACGGACAATGGATATATTACTACAAATGATGAACATGGAGATGCCTTATATGTGGTGGATATCAGCATTCGCCCAAAATTCCGAAAACTCGGTTTTGGAAAGATACTTTTGCAACATGCTTATTACTTAACTATTGAATTAAGATTAGACCGATTACTTGGAGGGGGAAGGATGCCTGGCTATAAAAGGTATAGAAAGGAGCTCTCCCCAGAGGAATATTTGGAGCAGGTTCTCGCAGGTCATGTAAAAGATCCTGTTATTACGTTTTTATTGCGGTGTGGAAGAACACCTGTTACCATATTGCCACAATATTTGGAAGACGAAGAATCAATGAATCATGCAGTTTTAATGGAATGGAAAAACCCTTTTAAAACTAAATAAAATTCGTTATGTCTTATCTAATTTATTGATGGAGAGGGATAAACATCCCGCTTCTAATCGATGGTTAAATAAGACATTTTTTTGTTTTTCCGTAACGGTGAATTTCTCTGTGTCTATGTACTAAAAAACTTAGTTAAGGAGCAAATCATTTTAATGGAAGTCCCCTTCCTCATATAGTCTAAAAAGAATTTGCCACAAACATAAAAATAATAATTGACATGTAAATAATTAAGTTATATATTATTTATTGCTTAATAATTAACTTCTTAATTATTTATTTGTGAATTAATTACAGAAAGGACGGGGGATAAGTGCATAATGGCGAAGAGCTTTTTGAAGTCGCAGCAATGTTTGGCACATTTATAAAAAATTTAACAAGTGATTTTAATAAAAATAGCAATGATTTAAATATTACACAATATAAACTTCTTTTTCATTTAGAAAAAGAAGGCGCCCAAAATGTCTCAGATCTTGCGAAAAGCGTACACATTACAAATGCTGCAGTTACCACTATTACCGATCAATTATTGGCCGATGATTATATTACTAAAGATCGATCAAAGACTGATCGAAGAGTGGTCAATATTACTATTACCGATAAGGGAAGAAAGATAGTAAATAATATGAAAAAAGAGCAGCAGAATAAGATGAAGGAACATTTCCGAAAGTTAACGGAGGAAGATATTCAACACTTAAAACGAATTTTCAAGCTATTAAACGAGAATTTCTAATAATTTCATAAAGAAAAGAGAGAATGCAATGGAACATTTAACACAAAAGAAAAAACTGTCGATTATGATTGCCATAATGGCAGCGATGTTTTTTGCAGCGATTAACCAAACAATCGTAAGTACTGCAATGCCAAAAATTATATCTATACTAGATGGTATGGATTATTATACATGGACGATCAATATCTATATGCTTACATCCACTATTGCTACCGTTTTAGTTGGAAAGCTATCTGATATGTATGGCCGTAAGCCATTCTTATTGATTGGTATTTTATTATTTATGGTTGGTGCTTTTTTAACGGGTACTTCTAATGATGTATTTCAATTTATCGCATACCGTGGTATTCAAGGGATTGGAGCCGGAATAATTCAATCATCAGCCTTCACAGCAGTTGGAGATTTATTCCCGCCACGCGAGCGTGGAAAATGGATGGGCTTATTAACAGCAGTATTTGGTTTTTCCAGTGTGCTTGGACCTCTATTAGGTGGATATTTAGTGGATCACCTAGATTGGCATTGGCTATTCTGGATCTTCTTACCGATTGGTATTATCGCATTTGGAATGATTATGGTATTATTCCCTAAAGTAGAGGGTAGCGGCAAACAAAGCATCGACTATATTGGTTCGTTCTTTATGACGATTGCAATTGTGCCATTATTGTTAGCTTTTTCATGGGCAGGAACAGATTATGCATGGGGATCTGTTCAAATCCTTGGATTAATTGCTGCTAGTATCATTTTCGCCATTGTATTTGTGTTGGTAGAAAAAAATGCGAAAAATCCAATATTACCGTTACATTTATTCAAAAATAATATCGTTACTGTTTCAAATATAATAGGCTTTATTATGAACTTTGGGATGATGGGTGCAATGATTTATCTTTCGTTCTTCGTTCAAGGAGTTTTAGGTATTTCACCGACTTATGCTGGTTATGTAACAATGCCAATGTCTATTGTAATGGTTATTTCAAGTACTATCATTGGTCAATTAATTTCGAAAACAGGGAAATATAAACGCTTTGCATTAATTGGAGTACCAACGATGATAGCTGGTATGGCGATTATGATCTTTATGAATAGTGTACCAATGGCTATTTTAAGTATGATAGTATTTGGCTTAGGTCTTGGTATAGGAATGCCGGTATTCTCGATTGCAACACAAAACGCTGTGTCTCATAAAGAATTAGGTGTAGTAACTGCTTCTACACAGCTATTCCGAAACCTAGGTGGTACAATCGGGATTGCAGTAATGGGAACAGTTATGTCCAACAATTTAAAAACAAACTTGGAGAATACGATGCAAAATTCTTCAGTAGTAAAAGATTTAGCAACTGTTGATCCTAAGATTACTGAACAAATTGTTGGCTTTGCAAATCCGCAAGCTCTAATGAATAAGCCATTACTTGAACAAACAGAAGCAAGTCTACCTGCAGATGTTCAACCGATTTTTACAAAAATGATTGAGGGTATTAGAGACGCTTTAGGTGATACGTTATCAACTGTATTTTTAACAGGTACAATCGTATTAGTGGTAGCCTTTTTATTAGTGTTTTTCTTAAAAGAAATCCCGCTACGTACAACAAATCAGGCTACTCCTAAAGAGGAGAAAGAAGAAGATAAAGTACTCGATATACAAAACTCTTAAGAAGAATCATATTGGCTGTCATCCAAATTAATTGGATACAGCCTTTTTATTTAGAATAATTATGAAAAATTTGTTACAATCGAAATTTTTTTCGCACAACCTTTTTTCTGTTATAATAAATTATAGTAATTGAATGAAAAAAAGTAGGGATGCTAAATGAAAATCATCTGTTTTGGAGATAGCTTAACAAGGGGTGTCTCCTTTGTAAAAGGTAGGGTAAGAATCATTAAAGATAATTATCCCGCTATACTTGAAAAATTATTTTCTGTAAGGAATCCAGAAGACACCATTATTTTAAATAAAGGTGTGTTTAATGATAATTCTGATTTATTAATGAAACGATTGGAGAAAGATGTTCTTTCAGAAGAACCAAATTATGTATTGTTAAATGTTGGCGGAAATGATTGCAATTTTAAATGGCAGGAAGTGGCGGAAAATCCTGATAGTAACCACGATCCAATTGTGCCAATTAATCAATACATTGAAAATATCGGCAATATGGTAGCGAAAATGAAACAATCTAATATCACGCCAATTTTGTTAACATTACCACCGCTCGATCCAGTACGTTATTATAAGTTTATTGCTGATCGATATGGGACAACCATTAGTCATTGGATAAGTTGCTGTGGAGGCATTGAACATTGGCATGGTTTATATAATTTTCATTTGAATAATTTAATTGAACAATTAAATCTTCCTAGCATTGATGTAAGAACAGCTCTTATAAAAGCTGGGAATATTGCTGATTTTATTAGTGATGATGGCATTCATTTAAATTCAGCGGGTTATAAAAAAATGAGTAATGTTATTTTTGAAGAAATGCTGCGCTTAACTGGTGGACAAAAAGAGCAGTTATCCTAATAGCATTCGGACTTTTTCGTTTTAACCTATCTATCCATTATTTAGCAAAAC
>NZ_JVDT01000203.1 GCF_001076885.1 Bacillus sp. 522_BSPC | reverse complement strand
TGATGGTTATCTATGTTTTTAAATATAGTCAAGTGTAAAAACTAGGTCGTTCCATTGCGCTACAGACGCACGATGCGCCGAGGAGGAAGCTGATCCTGCGGGGTCTAAAGCGTCTCTATTTCCCGCAGGAGTCGAGCCGTCCTCTGCTCCATTTCACTTCGTTTTTAAACCTTTTCTAAAACGATAAAAACGATTATTTATGAGTATAAATTGTACAATTGTTCGTACATATTGTTAGTTAAATTGCTTACGTCCCAACCTCTTTACCTATTATTTATGCTTTACAAAGTCCATCACATAGCGAATATATTTATCATCTCTTGCCAGCCATACTCCATAATTTCTGCGTAGGAAAATTTCTCCTTGCATGAAGGTAGAAAAAGTTTGTTGGAGCTTTGTTTTTTTCTGGTTAATGGCCCACTGGTTTCTACTCACCTGATAAAGGAAGAACACTTCGTCCTGCTTGTTTTCAAATAGAGTACCAAGTGGAGAATCCTTTTTATTGTATTCATTCTTTTTCGGATCTTCACGTAGTGGTTCTAATGCAAAGGTATCTAAGCAGTAATTTTGGTAAGCCTTATCGGTTAAGTTGCAGCCAGAAGCCTTCACATGACCGCCACCTCCATAGGTGCCAGCTACTTTTGATACATCAACATGGTCATGAATTGTACGGAAACCAAGTTTTTTTCCGCCAATATTAACAATTGCTATGTAATCTAAATGAGGATATTCCTTTCCAAGCTCATTCCCTAATTCAGAATGATATTGTTCGGCATAAACCACGCCAGCATATAAACCATCAATTTCTTTTTGGACAAGTTCCCGTCTTTTGCGGCGAATATAACGGTCAATTTTTTTCTCTTCCATATCTAGTATTTGTACTTCTAACTCATCAAAAAAGAAGTGATCATTTGCCTTTAAGCGTGTTACCATTTTTTCAACGAATTCGTCAAAAGAAATAAGATAAAAAAGTGCGTTTAAACGTTGTGCTGCTAGATTATTGTTTTTTTCCCAATATAGCAATAGGTGGGATTTTGAGGTTATCTCCATCCTTTCCCCTGCTCCACACCGTACGTGCGATTTTCACCGCATACGGCGTTCCATCTTTCTTGTTAGATTAAATCATCTCTAAGTTACAAACCTTGCGATATGAGTTTAACTTGTTCAATTGGTTTGTGTTTAAGTTTAGTCCATTTTTCAATCGCTGAATTGTATTGCTATCCGTTGCATGTACTAATTTGTGTACATCAACATGAATAATTCTTAGATTTTTGTACTCATCCGTACCACCGATATCTGAAGGAATAAAATGATGGCAATGTACTAAATCGGCTTCTAAGAATTCTCCAGTAATTTCACATTTGCCCTGTACCATACTGTATCTTGAAATTCTATTGTCCATAAATTCAAGACTATATCCTACAAATTGATGTTTAGCGAGTATCGTTATTTGATACCCAATATCCGCTTGTAGTTTACTATGAATCAACTGTCTTCCCCGTTCGGTGAAAACCGTAAGATTTTGGTTAAAGTTCATAGCTGGACTGAATTTAATATCCGTTATTGGGTATAAAAACCTTCCACTGATTTTCCAAGTCTTTGCATTATTTTTACCATAGAACTTTTTATACGAAGGCGGTGCATTTGCGGTTGACACAAACTTTCCAATCGGACGAAAACGATTGTATTGCAGTCGAGATAGGTCGTAGGCAATTCTTGCAAATACTATGGATACCAACGAACTATGCTTGAAGTATCCATGAACTCCTAAAACAAAACTATTCCATTTCTGAATATTTCCTGCTGTTGGAGAGTTTCGTATTTCTAAAATTATTTCTCTGCCTCGTGCCTTTATTCTCTTGATACTTTTATCTCTGACATCACTACGAGTGACAAAACCACTTTTATGTTTAACTGCCCTAATTCGATAACCCAAGAACTCTGTCCCTTGTTTCCTAAGATTTATTACTTTGGACTTTTCAGGTGAAATATCCAAATTCAATCTATCTTTCAGATAAAGTCTAACTGCATGATACCATTTGTATGCTGTCTTAACATCTGTAGTTAAGATTTTGAAGTCATCCGCATATCTTACAAGATAACCTTGTTTGAGTTTGGTTTTCTTCAACGCATGGTTTCTGTGACTGTTAGTTGAGTAATCGAAATGTGAGGGATGGTCTTCCCATTGACTTGCTATCCACATATCTAAATCATGTAAAACTATGTTGGATAGTAGTGGTGAAAGAACTCCTCCCTGAGGAGTACCCTTTGTTGGTATTCCTACATTTCTGATTGGCGCTTTTAGAATTTTTCCAATTATCACAAGAACTCTTCTGTCTTGAATTCCCATATTCCATAATTGCTTGATGAGAACCCTATGGTTTACATTATCAAAGAATCCTTTGATGTCCATATCTACTGCATACTGCAATTTTGCAGTTTTGACTAGAAAGTTACATCTTGATATTGCATGATGTGCACTTCTTAGTGGTCTAAAACCATAACTATGTTTGAAGAATTTTGCCTCGGCAATTGGTTCTAAAATTTGCTTAATCATTTGTTGGATTAATCTATCCAACATTGTAGGTATCCCTAAAGGTCTTGTATCACCATTTTCTTTGGGAATCAAAACTCTTTTAACTGGTTTCGGCTTGTAGTTGTTTAGAGATTTACGAATTGTTCTTATAAAATCATCTTTACCGATGTTTTTATATTCTTCAATCGTGTAAGTATCCGTCCCAGGTGTCCCAGAACCCTTGTTTTTCTTGATTTTCCTGTAAGCCAGAAGGATATTTTCTTCAGATATTATTAGTTCATAAAGTCTGTTGAATTTCTTATCTTTTTGACTTTCTTTGTACAAGGTAGAGAATGTTTCCGTCATTGAATAGTATTCCCATTGACGTAAAGTCGTCTTCATTGTGGCTAATCACCAAATTCCTGTGCTTAGTTCCCACATTCCTACTCGACCGATGAAGTTCACTTTTAGATAATTTAACTAACTATATTCAGAAAGACTTGGGGCTATCCCTCCACGTTCATTACACGTTTCATTGGTACTGTGCCCCTACTCTCACAAGGATTAAACATGTTGCCATGTAACACTCCACTGATAGGTGTTTAATAAGTGTTCCTTGCTTTCTACGTTCCGATTCCTTTAGCTGTTACCATACGGACTTAGGTGGTTACTATAAGCCTGTGCACATTATAGTGTCATTGTTCACTATCCCGAATTTCGTCCCATGGGAAACCTACTTTTCGGTATTGCACGCCACAATAGTGGCAGTGGACTTTCGTACCACTTCGACATCTAGACCCTTACATTCGCAACTTCGTCAGATTCTTATGAATCATTCTCACCATATCCGTTTTATAGCCCTCCGACCTATCTGTAACCATATAATCCATTTATAGACTACTTAGGTTACATTCAGCCGACTTCACCAAGCTTCACACCCATGACTTCTATCAGAGCCATACGCATGTTGGAGTATTAAGGAAAGTGCTTCGGTTCGACATGATAAACCTCATTCCACTTTTCAAGGAATCAGTTGTTGCTAACATTGTCTTTAAGACTTGTTAGCCCCTCCATTTCCAGCTTTTTATGCTGTTATAGGAGAACGCATCGCACCCCATGTATCATATTGTCTTACTAACTCAACAAATTCTGCAATGGCTGGAGAGGGACTCATATATTCATTTTTGACAAGGTATTCATATAATAAAGAAGTGGCACTTGTTAGCGTTCCTTCATCATCTTGAACAGACACAAAGCCCCATTCAAAATCATTTAAATGAAGAGCAGTCTTATGATGGTCAATAAGTTGTACTTTTCCACCCTTTTTATAATAGTCATCTAGTCGAATCGTATTTTCTTCATTGACAGAAAGGTCGGTAATAAAGAGAAAGGTATCTTCTGTTTTTTGATCTAAGAACTTTTCTACTTCTTGGTTCAGAAAAGAAACGGAGTTATAACGAACCTCTACGTCCTCTCCGAAAGCAAGTTTTGCAATAATGCCGCAGCCGACCCCATCAAGGTCATTATGCGATAATAGTTTGTACATTTTTTTCACCCCTGCCCAATAGTATAATCTAATATGGAAAAAATAGAACAGCTAACAGCCAATTTCTTTTAGAAAAACTTCTAATGAAAAGAAAAAAGGTGTCTCAAATAGGTTTTCACCTAGCTTTGAGACAGCCTTGATATGGTTATTTCATGCCAATGTATACATTTTCGCCGTCTATTTGAATTTCTTTCATATTCTCTATTCTTTCAAAGAAAAGCTGATGAATAATAACTCCTTTATGGATAAGAAAATCATATTCTTTCATTGTTTTGATAAAAGTGGTAGACCCATCAATAAATAAATCGATTTTTTTATCAATAGGCAGATTTTTATCTTTTCGCAAATCCTGAATAGACCGAATGAGTTCCCTGATATTTCCCTCCTTTTTTAATGCTTCCGATATAGTAGTATCGAGCATCACGGTGAAATGTTTATTGGAGGCCTCTTCATAACCAGGCAAATTCGTCTTTCTTTGGAGTATTACTTCTTCTTCTGTTAAGGTAATGCTTTCTTTACTTTCTAGTTTAACAGTTAAATATCCTTTATTTAGAAAGAAATTTATTTGTTCTTCTGTAGCATTCTGTAATATATCTTTTGCACTCTTTACGTTTTTCCCTAACTTAGGTCCTGCCTTTTTAAAATCAAGCTTTAGGGAATAATGAACGTAATCATCGGCAGAATCTACCCAGTTGATGTGTTTCACATTCAGTTCATCTTTTATAATCGACTCAAACTGTAAAAATTCGATAGCTTCGTTATTGTTTGCGGACACAATCAGTAAAGTTGCTAACGGTTGTTTTGTTTTTATTTGATAACGGTGACGAAGGCTTCTCCCTAGCTCCACCACTTCTTTCACTTTTTCCATTTGCTCCTCTAATTGCTTATCTCTCCATTTTGAAATAGTAGAAGGAAAGCTAGTTAAGTGGACACTTTTCCCTGTTAAAGCAAGATGAATGCTTTCAGAAGTAAAAGGAATAAATGGAGCCAATAATTGTGATAAACGAATTAATACTGTATAAAGGGTTTGAAAAGCAGAAACTTTATCTTCTGGCATTCCTGCTATCCAAAATCGTTCTCGATTTCTGCGAATATACCAATTGCTCACGTCATCCATTAATTCCCCGATTTTTCTGGCTGCATTTGTAAGCTGATAATTTTCCATCTCGTTTTTTACCACAACCGTTGTTGTCGTTAATCGAGAGAGAATCCAACGGTCCATGATAGGAATGTTTTTGATCTTTGGCAATTTCGGATCAAAGTGATCAATTTCTGCGTATAAAGAGTAGAAATGAAATAAACTTAAGAATGTATCAATCATTTTTGATTTTGCTTCTTGGACATTTTTTTCTGAGAATCTTTTTTGGTTCCATGGAGCGCTATCTGCAACAAGCGCCCATCGCAGAGCGTCTGCACCATATGTTTGGATAAGCTCAATCGGATTTAGTGCATTCCCCTTACTTTTGGACATTTTTTGTCCGAGTTCATCTAATACATGCCCTGTGGCAAGAACATTTTTATAGGGAACTTCTCCCGAATAAAGGACAGAAACTGCTAAAAGAGAATAAAACCATCCTCTTGTTTGATCAATGCCTTCTACAACAACATCTGCTGGAAACTGTTTTTGAAACAGTTCGCTATTTTCAAATGGGGTATGATATTGGGCAAAGGGCATGGAGCCACTATCGAACCATACATCAATTACCTCAGGTGTCCGGTACATATCTCCACTGCAGGATGGACAAGTAAAGACAAGTTCATCTACATATGGTTTGTGCAATTCCACATCATCAATCGGAGTTTTGTTATAGTTTTTTACCTCAGAAATGCTTTTGGGAGCAATCTCCTTTTGACAGGATGTGCATTGCCAAACATTTAAGGGAGTTCCCCAATATCGATTACGACTAATATTCCAATCAACTAAACCATCGAGGAAATTTCCAAATCGACCATTCTTTATATGCTCAGGGTACCAAGTTACTTCTTGGTTTTTGGCAACCAACCTTTCCTTTGCAGCAGTTGTTTTAATAAACCAGCTTTCTGTGGCATAATACAAAAGCGGTGTGTCGCAGCGCCAGCAATGCGGGTAAGAATGTTCATATTTCTCTTTATGGAATAACAATCCTTTTTGATGGAGCAGCTTGATTATCTCTACATCAACCTTCCCGTCTTTTACAAAGGAACCGGCTAATGGTGTAATGCTTTCCTTGTACCTTCCCCTTTCATCCACTACATGGACAAAAGAAAGATTGTTTGTCTGCACAAGACGATAGTCATCCTCACCGTACGCTGGAGCGATATGGACAATTCCTGTTCCGCTATCGTTTGTGACGAAATTACCATGATGAATGGTGTGCCCTTTTTCCACTTGAACGTATGAAAATGGTGCTGTATAGGAAAGTCCTACTAATGCTGATCCCTTCAAAGTTTCAAGGACTTCCCCTTCTAAGCCGATTACCGGCTGTAATCTATCTTTTGCAACGATGAATATTTCCTCTCCTACTTTTACTCTAACATAGTCTAAATCTTTGTGAACCGCTAAGGCGACATTTGCTGGCAATGTCCAAGGAGTCGTTGTCCAACCGAGTATATATTCGTTTTCTTTTGTGGCAAGCTTAAATTTAACTGTTGCACTCAAGTCTTTTACATCTTTATAGCCTTGTGCGACCTCATGTGAGCTCAAGGAAGTTTGGCAGCTTGGGCAGTATGGTGAAACGCGATGCCCTTTATATAACCAGCCTTTTTCGTGAATAGTACCAAGGATATTCCAAACCGATTCGATGTATTCATTACTCATGGTCATGTAGGGATGATCCATATCAACCCAATATCCTAATTCCTCTGTAAAGGTTCGCCATTGTTTTTCATAGGAAAATACACTATCTTTACATTTTTCAATAAAAGGAATAATGCCATAGTTCTCAATTTCTTGTTTTCCAGAAATACCTAACGCCTTTTCGACCCCTAATTCAACAGGAAGTCCATGGGTATCCCAGCCTGCTTTACGAATGACTTGTTTGCCGTTCATTGTTTGAAATCTTGCGATGATGTCTTTGATGGTTCTTCCAAGTGCATGACCGACGTGTGGGAGGCCGTTGGCAGTTGGGGGTCCTTCGTAAAAAACAAAGGTGTCATTGTTATTGCGCTGTTCGATTGACTTTTGAAAAATTTGTTCTTTCTCCCAATAGGCCAGGATTCTTTTTTCACGAGCTCTGTCTGTTTCTTTTTGTACTTCCATCTATATCCCTCCATCTATTTAATAAACATTCCAGTATAGAAAGATATTTTTAGGAAAAAAAAAAACACCCGTCCCTTTAGTAAGGGACGAGTGTATTATCATAACCCGCGTTACCACCCAAATTCTGTTTGACAAAAAACAAACAGCGCTTAGTCAACGTACTATCATACGTGTTCCTTTTAACGGTGGAAATCCGTCAAGACTTACTAGTTGTTCAGCCTTGCATCTCAGAGATGATTTTTTCGTTTCGGTTACCTTACTGGCTTTCACCATACCCAGCTCGCTAAAAGGGATATCAAAACGTACTTTTTCTCTTCATTGATTTCTATGAATTGGAATGTTTTGTATAGGATAGCACTTTTAATGGAGAATTTCAAGGGACATTTGCCTATATCAAGCAAAGGAGGAAAGCCGGATAAATAGGATTTTTTAGCCACAAAACTGTCATAGTATCCCGATTGGTATTTTGTTAGAATGGTAGGTAGTGATTATTAGGTTTGAAAGGAAGTAGAGAGATGAAAAAAGTATTGAATATAGCCTTCTTTTATACAATTTTAGGTTTAGTTAGTGGCGTTTACTATAGAGAGTTTACGAAAATGAGAGATTTCACAGGGGAAACGCAGCTCTCTGTTGTTCATACTCACTCGTTTGCTTTAGGAATGATGATCATGCTAATCGTCTATTTATTCTGTTATACGATGAAAATACATACACTTAAAAATTTTGATTTGTTCTTTTATTTTTATAATATTGGTTTACTATCAACGATTACATTAATGGTGATAAGAGGAACTCTGCAAGTGCTTGAATTTGATTTATCCAGCGGTTTAGATTCTGCCATCTCTGGAATTGCCGGATTAGGGCATATTTCTATAACTATTGGTTTAGTGATTTTTTTCCTTCTTTTGAGAAAGAATCATAGCGAGAATATTCGAACGAAATAGGAAAAAATGTTTTTCCGAAGTTTATAAGAATGATAAATTTGCTTCGGAAAAAACATTCTAGATTCATGATCAACTATGCGCCTCCTTGTTTATATAATGGGAAAGAGCCAATAAAGGAAAAATCTTATTATAACTATGATAATAAATGTAGAATTGTTTCGGTAACCCAATACCTGTAGGATAAGTAATGGCGCGTTCCTCTTTCTTTTCGTCTAGTAAGTAACGAATTCCCCTTTTCACTTCTTTGCTTGCTCCTTCTCCTGCCGCAATTAAGGCATCAACAGCCCAAGCTGTTTGTGATTCCGTGCTAAATGGTAGAGGAACATAGATGGAAGTTTCACAGCTCCTACAAGATTCTCCCCATCCTCCATTGGAGTGTTGGATTTTTTTCAGCCAACCAATTGCTTTTTGGATTGCTGGGTGATTTGGTTTCATGCCAACTGCTGTTAACCCTGTAAGTGCTGCCCAAGTCCCGTAAATATAACAAACACCCCATCTGCCATACCAAGAGCCGTTTTTTTCCTGATTATTGATTAACCAGCTGACGGCCTGCTTTATATGAGGATGTGTGTCGTTAAGATGAGCAAAGTTTCCAAAGTATTCTAATACTCTTCCAGTTAAATCAGCGGTAGAAGGATCCACGGCAGCATCCTTTGCATTATCGATTGGAACCATCTTGAGAATGTCCCAATCGGTATTCTTTTCGAACGCTGCCCACCCTCCATCTTTATTTTGCATGGATAATAAATAGTTTGTGCCTTTTTGCCAAGCGTAATGAACCGTTTTGTTTGATGAGGCGGTTGCGGTTAAGGCCCGTAAAACGGCAGAGGTATCATCATTGTCAGGATTATTCGTATTAATATCAGAAAAGCCCCATCCTCCTGGTTCCGAATTTGGGTTATGAACCTGCCAATCTCCTTTTTTGTATGTTGTTTTGCTAGCAAATAATTAGTTGCTTTTATTATTGGAGTAGATTCAGTAGGTATTCCAGCTTGTTGTAATGTATAGCTGATTAAGCCTGTGTCCCAAACCGTGCTGGTGGAGTTCTCTAGGTGACTTTGCTTACCTTTTTTATCGATAAGGGATGTGAGTCCAGCAATTGCTTTTTGAATTACTGGAGAATTTTTTTTATAGCCAAGGGCAAGTAATGCATAGATCATAAAGAAAGTTGCACTCGCATAACTGTAAAGTGTCCCATCCTCTTCTAATCGATCTAGCATGTATTTTTCTGCAGATTGAAAGCCTAAGTGATGAAGATAGGCTGGAAACTTTCCGATTCGTTTCATTTCTTTCCAAAGAAATGTAAGGGGATTTCGCTCTTCTTCTAGGTGATCAAAGGATGGATAAAGAGCTATATCTCTTACAAATAGGTCATCTAGCGGTGGCTTGGTTTTTGTTTGGATTGTGAATTTTTTATTGGCTGCTATTAACATCGGAATGAAGTGAATCCGAGCATAGGCACTAAATTGGTAGAAATTGAAAGGCTGAAAGGTTGGCAAGAGTAAAAATGTCATTGGAATGTAGATCATATGGGACCAAGGGTAGAGACCATTCACGGATAGCATCCATTTTATCATAAAATGAGCCTTCGCTAGGCCGCCGTGTTTTAAAATAAATGCTTTTGCTTTCTGCATTTGTGTGTCTTCCTTTGCATAAAGGCCAGAATATAATAGGGCAGTGTAAGCAATTATGGTAGCAGAGAGATGGCCGTTTGGTTCATCGCTATATGCTTTCCAATAGCCTTCTTTATGCTGGGCGTTACGCAGTGTTTTGGCTAAAAGGTGGATGTTTTCTTCTTCTGTGTGAATGTTTAATGCTCGAATGGTGATGATATAAAAAGCATCTGTCATTAAGCTTCCTTGAAACCGGAAATGAAAAGAACCGTCTGACTTTTGTAGCTCGACAAGCTCTTTTATGCGTTTTTGTTGCTCTTTTTCAACAGAGTGGAGAAATGTATTCAATATAATCACCTCAAATGTAACATCGTATTAGTAAACTTTATGCTTCTTAAGGAAAGTCATATTCAGAAATATTTATATTTTCTTTTTTTAGTAGTTGAAATTAGGGGGAGAGAGGTCTATAATGAACATAATTTAATGGAGCGAACATGTTGATCAGAAGGAGTACCCTAAGAACCTTTTTCGAAAGAGAGCAGTCGGTAGCTGAAAAGATTGTGCAAAAGCCTTAGGAGAAGACATCTGTGAGTGTTACTTTGAACGTATTATGCTAGTAGAGGTAACCGGTTATCACCGTTATGATACAAGTGGTTTCTGTATGAAACAATTTGGGTGGTACCGCGGATAATCCGTCCCTTTTATAGGGGCGGATTTTTTTATGTTTTTTTTAGACGAATATTTAGTGTCTAGCCCTGGGCACCCAGGGGCTGATGGGCTTTTCTAATAAGGAGGTGAGTGCCGTGGACGATGATGATGATAACGATATGAATCAAAATTTTACTAACTTTAGGAGGAACAGTTATATGGAATCTTCAAAAAGGGTGCTCATTTCTGAGTGTAATATGCTTATTGGTAAAGAGGTTGTTTTAAAGGGCTGGGTGAAAAAGATTCGCCAGCTAGGAAAAGTAGGCTTCTTGTTATTGAGAGACCGCACTGGGTTGCTGCAATGTGTATTAGAGCAAGAGCAGAATCAGGTGAAAATAGAGACAGAGAGTGTTGTTCAAGTTACCGGAATTCTTGTAAAAACAGATAAAACAGCAAATGGAGTGGAACTTCAAGTTAGTGAAATCCTCGTACTAGCTGAAGCTGATTTATTGCCATTTGAAATTAATAAGAAAAAACTGAATGTCGGCTTAGATCATTTACTGAATCATCGAGTTCTATCCTTAAGACATGAACAAATAAACGCAATATTTACGATTCAATCCGTGTTCGTGAAAGGTTTTACAGATTTTCTCATGCAAGAAGGGTTTACCAGAATTTTCACTCCAAAAATAGTTTCACAAGGAGCAGAAGGCGGGGCAAATGTTTTTACCTTTAACTATTTTGATAAAAGTGCCTATTTAGCACAATCCCCTCAATTTTATAAACAAATGATGGTAGGAGCGGGCTTTGAAAGGGTGTTTGAAATTGCCCCTGTATATAGGGCGGAAGAGCATAATTCATCTAGACATTTAAATGAATATATTTCGTTAGATGTAGAAATGGGATTTATTGAAAATGTGGAGGAAGTAATGGAGATGGAGAAGCGAGTTCTTCAATATGTTTTCCAATATGTGAAGGAGCGTTGTCAGAAGCAGCTGGACGTTCTTCAGGTCGACATACCAGTGTTGAACGAAATCCCTAAAATGACATTAGCAGAAGCACAGGCTATATTAAAAGAGACATATCAAAAGGACTCTCCAGAAGGAGATTTAAATACAGAAGGGGAAAAATGCATCGGAAACTATGTTAAGGATAAATATGGAAGTGATTTTGTGTTTATAACAAACTATCCGAGAGCAACAAGACCGATGTATACCATGCCAAATAAGGAAAATCCTGAGCTGACAGATTCTTTTGACCTTTTATATAAAGGAAGTGAAATTACCTCTGGCGGGCAAAGGATTCATCGTAAAGGAGAGCTAATAGCTTCTTTTAGAGAAAAGGGACTAAATCCGAATGAATTTAAGGCATATATCGATTCTTTTGCATATGCTATTCCACCGCATGGAGGATTTGGAATTGGTTTAGAACGGATTATAATGAAGTTCCTAAACCTTGGTAATATTCGCGAAGCAAGCGCATTTCCGAGAGATTGTGATAGGCTTATTCCATAAAAGGGTTATTTAAGTCTAGTACCCATAAATAAAAACTAGCCCCTTACTCGTAAATTCGTAGGTTAATTTGGAAAAATGTTTTCTAGAAAACATAACCAAAGCAGAGCTACATTTACGAAAGGAGCTAGTTTTATTATAATATCCCGAATTTGATTGATTGAAACATAAAAAGGAGCATATTTTTATAAAATTTTAATTATATGGGTTTCTTTTCTATCTAGAAAAGGTATAGGACAAGGAGATAGATTATACATAGTTGGAGGGGGAAACATATGATAGAGGATCTAGAATTAGTACTTGATGCAAAAGCTGTGCTTGGAGAAGGACCATGCTGGGATTTTAGAAACAATATTTTATATTGGGTAGATATTGAAGGAAAAAAAGTACATATGTATAACCATATTTCTGGTGAGCACAAACAGGTTCAACTAGAACGTGAAGTATCGGCTGTTATCCCTTGTATAACAAAAGATACAGAATTTATTGTTACATTAGATAATGGCTTTCATCTTTTAAATATAGAAACAGAGCAACTAAAGTTTATTGGCGATCCAGAGCGAGATTTAAAACAGAATCGTTTTAATGATGGGAAATGTGATGCTTATGGTCGTTTATGGGCAGGTACAATGTGCAGAGATGGAAAGACGAAAGATGCAGCACTATACTGTCTTGATAATGAAGGAAAATGGACGGAAAAAATAAGTCATTTGAGTATTTCGAACGGCATGGCATGGACTAGTGATAATGAATACTTATACCATATTGATACACCTGCTCAAACAGTAACACGTTATGAATATGATTTGGAAACAGGAAAATTAGGAAAAGCAAAGCAGATTATTGATTTTTCAGAGGAAGAAGGATTCCCAGATGGTATGACAATTGATAGCGAAGGAATGCTATGGATTGCTCATTATGGTGGAGGAAGAGTGTCTAGATGGAATCCAGAGAGTGGGGAAAAATTAAGTGAAATATGCTTGCCAGTACCGAATGTGACTTCTTGTACATTTGGAGGGGAAAAATTAAATGAGTTATATATAACGACAGCGAGATCTGGTTTGGATGATGAAGAATTAAAAAAGTATCCACAATCAGGAGGGTTATATAAAATCAAGCTACATATTCAAGGGGTAAAAACGTATTTATATCAAAACTAATTCGTAGATATTGGCTATAAAAAAGAGCTAATCAAACAGGATAATCATTTGATTAGCTCTTTTTTTATTTAACAACTAAAACCGGACATTTTACTCGTTTGATTACTTTATGACTAACACTTCCCAATACCATTTCTTGCAAGGAATTTAATCCGCGACTGCCAATGACAAGTAAGTCAAAGCTATTTTGATTTGCATACTCGACAATTGTAGGACCCGGCTCTCCATGAAGAAATAGTAGATTATAAGCGATATTATTGGATTGTAAGTATTCTTCCATTGATACGAATTTTTTCCGCCTAGTAAGTTCTAAATCAGCCTTCCCTTGAGCGTGCAATACATCATATTTCGATTGAGTGATATCTAGGACATGAACAACTGTAATTACAGCATTCTTCTGAAGGGAAGCTAATTTCACTGCTTCTGTTGTTGCTCTTAACGAGTTTTTTGAACCGTCAATTGCTAAAAGAATAGTAGAATACATGATTTACGCTCCTTTTGAGTTAGTGATCAGATAATTTCGCATTTTGTTTGGGAAATACAGCAAGTTTATCTACAATCTTTTTACTTGCAGAATCTAAGCCAGTAATGGTAACTGTATTTTGATTTTCCTTCAGCTTTAACGCAATTTTATCAATGGCACCGACTGCAGAATCATCCCATACATGAGAATTAGTAAAATCAATGGAAATTTGTTTGTTTTTAATCGTTGTATCAAATGCTTGAACAAAGCTATCAACAGAAGCAAAAAATAGTTGTCCTTCCACTGCATAGTTGTAGCCTTGCGATGTTTCCTGTTTATGCATCTTCACATGGGAAATCTTCGCAGCAAATAAGACAGCACTTAAAATAACTCCAGCAATTACCCCTATGGATAAATTATCGGTTGCGACAACAATTATCACGGTTACGAGCATAACGATTGCATCTCCTTTTGGAGCAGTAACTAAGTACTTGAAGGAAGACCAGTCAAAGGTGCCGATACACACCATAATCATGATGCCAACTAGGACTGGCATAGGAATTTGTACAACAAGACTTCCTAATACCATTATCAAAAACATAAGAAAAACACCTGCAACAAATGTAGAGAGTCTTCCTCTCCCACCTGATTTCACATTGATAACAGATTGACCAATCATCGCACAGCCAGCCATTCCGCCAAAAAATCCTGTAACAATATTAGCTATTCCCTGTCCCCTTGCTTCTCTGTTTTTATTGCTGTCTGTATCTGTTGCATCATCAACGATAGAAGCAGTTAATAAGGATTCCAATAAACCAACAATTGATAAAGCTAGCGCATATGGGAAAATAATTGCTAACGTCTCAAAGGAAAACGGTACATTTGGAATAAAGAAAGATGGCAATGATTGCGTAATTTTTCCCAAATCACCAACAGTAGCTACATTTACATTTCCAAAAATAGCAACAACGGTTAAAATAATAATAGCAATTAGTGGTGCTGGAATGACTTTTAAAAATCGCGGCAAGATATACACAATTAATAACGTGATGATTACAAATAAATAAGTAATGTTTGTGACGTTAATAAGATGTGGCACTTGAGCCATAAAAATTAAGATCGCTAAAGCATTAACAAATCCAATCATCACTGCTCTCGGGATAAACTTCATGAGCTTCGCAATTTTTAATACGCCGAAAATAATCTGAATTATCCCTGTAAGGATTGTAGCAGCAAATAAATATTCTAATCCGTAATCTCTAACTAATGGCCCCATTAATAATGCCATTGCTCCTGTTGCTGCTGAAATCATACCAGGTCTTCCACCTGTAAACGAAATAACCACAGCCATAGTAAAAGAGGCATACAATCCAATCATCGGATCTACCCCGGCAATGATAGAAAATGCAATCGCCTCTGGTATTAATGCAAGAGCAACGACCATTCCTGATAAAATATCCCCACGGATATTTGAAAACCATTCCTTTTTTATTTTTTCAATCAAATGATTCACCTCAATATCTTTCTGCTTGATACAAAGAAGTCTACCATGTTTTTTCCCAAAAAGGAATATATTTTGGGAAAGTTTTTACAAGCAGAGAATTTCTATCTATAATAATGAGAAGAGATAATGTTGGAGGCAATTAAGATGAAATATGGTTATATGCGACCTACCATTGCAGATACTAGCTGCGAGCAGCAGTTAAAAATACTGAAACCTATATGTGAGCAAATGTATCAAGAAGAACATGATTCGGCAAAAAATAGATCAAAGCTATCGGAAGTAATAGCCTCTCTATTAAAGGGAGACAAAATTGTTGTAGCGCAGTTATTTACCATTGCAGACTCGAGTAGGCATCTGATGGAGTTATTAGAAATACTTGAAGACAAAGGTGCTTATTTACAATCAATAAAGGAAGATATTGATACAGAAAGAAAAAAGGAGTATTCGTTGTCTGAAATGCTATCTCATTTAATTGAATTCCAGAATGAGATTATTCGGGAAAGAACAAAAAAAGGCATGGAATACGCGAGACAGCATGGGAAAGCAAGTGGAAGACCGAGAAAAGCTGATGAAAATGTAAAAAAAGCAATGGAGATGTATCAGTCGAAAAAATATACATTAAAAGAAATAAAAGAAGAAACAGGAATTAGTAAATCTACATTATATAGGTATTTAGAGCATTAATGGGGGATTTCATTTTTAAAGAGTGACAGGAAGAAGCGGAGTTTATCAAAGGAACGAAAGCAAGAAATAAGTCGTTCATCCGTGGAATGAACGACCAAGTCGAAGTGAAAACGAGTTTTTTAGTTTGTCTTAAGTAACTGTTTTACGATTCTACCTAAAGAATTTTCCTCCATAAAAGGAGCTAGCTTTGCTAGTGATTGAGGAGACAGTCTATCAGCATCCATATTGGATAATAATTGATCAATAGCATCCTCTTCAAAAAAAGGAGCAAGTTCCATTAGCTGTTCTAATTCTATTTCTCCATTCACTGCTTTATCCACTAGTTCATTAAAGGAAGCTTCTCCTATAAATGGAGCCATTTTTTGTATGAAAGACCATTCCCCCTTACTTGATGCGATTGAAACTAAGTGTTCAATCGTATCTTCTTCTAAAAAGGGAGCCAAGCCAATTATATGTTCCTCATTAAACATGTCGTCTATTCCTTGCAAGACAAGATTATTTAAAGCTGTATCACTAATAAAAGGAGCCATATTTGTGATGAACTGCCAAGTTAATTGCCCATTTTGCACTTTCCATATTAAGCTGTCTATATATTCTTCATCTAAGAAGGGTGCAAGCTGCACTAATTCTATAGGTTCAATCGATTCGCTAATGACTTGATTGGCGATTGAGTGTAAGGTGCTAGAAGATAAAAAAGGGGCAATTCGTTGAACAATCTTCCAATCAATAGTTCCTTTTGTTGCTTGTATGACGATTTCATCTAATGCTTCTGTTGACAGAAAAGGAGCTAGATGAACAATTGTGTCTAAATCCCAAGCGGTTGCATCCATTTTTTCAGATACTTTACTTAGTTGACTAGTTTTAATAAGAGGGGCGATATCAATCAGCTCCTTTACGTCGGCAGCTCCTGAATTAATTAAATCCGCTACTTCCTCGGGTTGGTCGGCCGATAAATGCTCAACCATTTTCCCAATTTGCTTGGAAGGTTTTGGTTGTTTATTTCCAGCGTTCATTAAGAGATCAATAGAAACCTCCAATTCATTCGCAATAATGGGAATGGTCATAATATCAGGAAGGGATTCTCCTCTTTCCCATTTGGATACCGCTTGGTGACTGATATTTAATTTATCTGCTAATTCAACCTGTGTTAGATCTTTTTCTTTTCTCAATTTTGATATATAAGCCCCAATTTTTCGTGAATCAACCATACTTGTCATCTCCTCTACTTTTCCAGTGCGCACTGTCTAATTCGATACTAGCATACTTGCCAAAACATGCCTATCAACGGCTAGTTGAATAGCTGAAAAATAGTGATTCTACTAGTGGTAGAATTGTTTTTGCATGAGGGTTTCTAGTGAAAAGCAATACAACATTAGAACATTAAAAAGAGACTGGGAAAAAACGAAATACATAATCTTTAAAGACGAACAATCTCTAATTCAGCTCTAAAATAAAGCTACTTTTTCAAGAGGGTTCTCTATGTTTTTAAATATAGTTAAGTGTAAAAACTAAGTCGTTCCATTGCTCTACAGACGCACGATGCGCCGGGGAGGAAGCTGAGCCTCCTCACTGCGAGGCCACTGAAAAAGTATATTACCTGGTGAATCATTAGTTAGCAAACCATTCTAACTTAGTGTAGGTTTTTGTTTTCCGAGGCTTA
>NZ_JVDT01000202.1 GCF_001076885.1 Bacillus sp. 522_BSPC | reverse complement strand
TCGTTTTATAAGAAATATCAACATTAAACTTTAACAGAGCCTATTATTTAAACAAAAGATTACTTTGTTCCATTATGCTCTAATCTCCAATAATAATGGAAAAGAATAAAAAACAAAAAAGAACAGACCGAGCAAAAATAAGTTTTCACTCGGTCTGTTTATTATTTTAATAAGTTTATTTTTCTTTGTTTTGCTTCTTTAAATAGGAAAAAGTATTTTGCTTCTGACAGTTTAGCAGCGCTAATTACTTCATCGGAAGGATCAAAACTTTTATCTAATAGACTCTTATCATTTAACCATTCTTTCTTTAAATGATTAAATTGGACTAATAGCTTTTCATCGAAATCCTTCCTTAACTTCCCTTTTCTTTGAAAGAACATCACTAGCCCTCCTGTTCTTACACTTCTCTTCTACCTTCTAATGCTTTAGATAGTGTAACCTCATCTGCGTATTCTAAATCGCCACCTACTGGTAAACCATGGGCAATTCTTGTGATTTTAATTCCTGACGGTTTAAGAAGACGTGAGATATACATGGCTGTTGCTTCTCCCTCTATATTCGGATTGGTTGCCATAATAACCTCTTGCGCTTCATCATCTTGCAATCTTTTTATTAAAGAAGGTACATTAATATCTTCTGGTCCTATACCATCCATCGGAGAAATAGCACCATGAAGCACATGATAAAGTCCGTTATATTCTTTCATCTTTTCCATCGCTATTACATCTTTAGGATCTTGAACTACACATATAATACTTCGGTCTCTTCTGCTATCTTCACATATATAACATGGATCTTGGTCTGTTATATGCCCACAAACAGAGCAATAAGTAAGGTTTCTTTTTGCATTAACAAGTGCCTTTGCGAAATCTAATACTGTATCTTCTTTCATATTTAATACAAAAAAAGCCAGTCTTGAGGCCGTTTTAGGCCCGATGCCTGGCAATTTCATAAAGCTGTCAATCAGCTTTGATATAGGTTCAGGATAATGCATAATCTCCCTCCTTAAAACATTCCAGGAAGATTTAATCCTTTTGTAAACTGACCCATAGTAGAGTTAGTAAGTTCATCCGCTTTTTTTAATGCATCATTTGTTGCTGCTAGAACTAGATCTTGCAACATTTCTACATCTTCTGGATCGACAACCTCTTCCTTAATAATGACATCAAGAATTTCTTTATGACCTGATACAACTACAGTTACCATTCCGCCCCCTGCTGTTCCTTCAATTTTCTCCTCACCAAGTTGCTCTTGAGCTTCAGCCATTTTCTTTTGCATTTTTTGCATTTGCTTCATCATATTTTGCATATTTCCCATTCCACGCATTTATCATTACCTCCAGTTTATAGTTTCCATTGGTTTATCTACATATTATGTACATATATAACCAATAGGTTCAAAATTAATCCTTCACTTCTAATAATTCTTCACCAAATAATTTTATTGCTTCCAAGACAACAGGATTATCTTGACGTATTTCTTCGTCTTCCTCATCAGACTCTGCATGATGAGAACTATTTAGAAAGTCTTCCCTTATAGTGAGCCATTGTTCTTCCGGTACTCCTAATAAATTATACCTTGTACCTGTAAGCTGATACAAAGAATTAGTAATCGTCTCTATAAATTTACCATTATCTAATGCCATTTGACAGTGGATTTCATATTTAAACTTAATAATCAAAGAGTCAGATGATGCAGCAACTGGTTCTGCTTCATTCAATAACGCTGCCTGTGATCTCATTTGATTTTGGACTAGCGTATTTAGCATTGCTCCCCAATTACTTTTTACTTTTTGTAGTTCTTGCTTCGTTGCATTTTTTAGAGTCTCCGTTATTTTACCTAATGGAGCTTGGAATCCTTTTCTATTCGTTCTAGCTTTTTTCTGTATTGTCTGTGTTTCCACTGCTACAGATACTCCATTTTGCTTGAGGTTCGAAACTTCTTGTTCTAAAGAAGTTATCTTATCAAGTAAAGATTGTATTTCTGGGATACTCACCTGTGCTTGTCCAGATGAAGTCGCCGTCTCTAGCTGGCACAGATTCACAATCGCCACTTCTAAAAAGATTCTAGGATGATTGGTCCAGCGCATATCTTGCTGCGTTTTATTTAATACGCGAATAAGCTCATAAATTTGTTCATGTGTATACGTTTCTGCAAGATCTTTGAAATCATCATCTAACAAAACTCGCTCTAATGATTCTTCTAAGCGAGGCGCTGTTTTATATAGCAGCATATCTCGATAAAAAAAGATAAAATCTTCAATAAATCGATTAGAGTCTTTTCCTGCAAGAAGTAATTCATCTAATGATTGAAGACCTCTTACAGTGTCTCCATCTAAAATAGCTTTAGATAAAGTATTTAAAAAGTTTTGGGAAACAGCTCCAGTTACGGTAAGAGCATCTTCGACTGTAACTACTTCATTGCTATAAGAAATAGCTTGATCTAGCAAACTTAACGCATCACGCATTCCACCATCTGCCGCTCTTGCAATCATTTGCAATGCTTTTTCCTCACAGGAGATTGCTGACTCATCCATAATCAATCTCATTCGATTGACAATCGCTTGCGATGTAATCCGTCTAAAATCAAATCGCTGACATCTTGAAATAATCGTTAAAGGAATTTTGTGAGGTTCAGTAGTGGCCAAAATAAAGATTACATGTTTAGGGGGTTCCTCCAATGTTTTCAAAAGAGCATTAAATGCTCCAATTGATAGCATATGCACTTCATCGATAATATAAACTTTATAAGGTACAGAGCTAGGAGCAAATTTAACCTTATCTCTTATATCCCTTATTTCTTCTACTCCATTGTTAGAAGCAGCATCTATTTCGATTACATCTGGTATAGTACCATCTGTAATGCCCCTACACGCATCGCACTCATTACAAGGTTCACCAATTGGTGCTCTCTCACAGTTAACAGCCTTTGCTAATATTTTTGCTGCACTTGTTTTCCCTGTTCCCCTTGGTCCAGAGAACAAGTAAGCGTGAGATATTTTTTGTTGAAGAAGGGCATTTTGCAATGTCTTTGTTACGTGTTCCTGCCCTACTACATCTATAAACTGCTGAGGACGCCAAACCCGATATAAAGCTTGATAGTTCATAGTACCCTCCATTTTTTATTCATACAATTATTATAGCTTATCCATGTATATTTTTACATCCATAATAGCATACATAAAGGCATCTAAATAGCTTCCCTTTAAAAAAGAAAAACCACGGCACTTCTTTCTATTTAAGTAAAAACCGCTCATTTATTCGTTTTCATCTTACAAAAAAACTCATCCTAGTGGATGAGTTTTGTATGTATAAATTAAGCTGCCGTGCACCTTTCATCGACTGGCACCCATAAGCGTTACTTAAGTAGTTAGCTCGGTCCAGGTAACCCTGCGGCACATGGGGGTGTCCACTTAATGCTGCTTCCTTCCGGACCTGACATGGTTCATGGATTCCCATTGCGCAGGACCCGGACGTCAACACCACTTACTTAAGGCAGACCCTACAGGATACCAGCCTCAGAAAGGAATTCAGCCTCGCTAGAGCGGATTGCGAGTACAGGGCACCGCTACCTCCCCGCTTAGCACGACAAAATTGATACCGAATATTAGGTGTCCTTAAGACACACTCTTAGTATACTGATAATGAAAGGAAAAATCAACATAAAGCATTTGTTAATTATTGTAAAGATCATTTTTACTTGTCTTTTGTCTTTTTTCTTCCTTTCTACGATTTCTAATTTCCTGAAAAAAAGAAGTTAATAACTGTCCGCATTCTTGGTCTAATATACCAGAAGCCACTTCACTCTGATGATTAAACCGACTATCTTGAAGTAAATTCATAAAGGTACCAGCACAACCTCCCTTTGGATCAGCAGCTCCATAAACTACTCGAGGAATACGTGACAGTAGAATAGCGCCAGAACACATCGCACATGGCTCAAGAGTAACATAAAGTGTTGCTTCTTCTAACCTCCACGTACCCAATACTTTACAAGCTTTTTCAATGGCGAGTAATTCTGCATGGGCAACAGCAGATTGATCTGTTTCTCTTAAGTTATGTGCTCTTGCTATTACCTCCCCCCTATAGACAACAACTGCTCCAATAGGCACTTCTCCAATTTCTGCCGCTTTCTGTGCTTCCTCTATCGCTATTTTCATAAATAATTGATCTTGTTTTTCTTCCATTCTTACAGCCCACCTATATAAAAACACAAAATTTGTTATGAAATTTCTTCTTTGATTTAAACTAAGTAAACTAGATAATTAATCACAACCATTCCACTTTAGCCAAACGAGAGAAAGTTGTTGGATGGACTGATTGATTTTTCTTTACAACTAGAACCAATGCTTCATTCTACCATTTTACATAGAAAAGGAGAACCGTATGGAATCATCTGAAACAGCTCTGTTAATTATTGATATGATTAATGACTTTAATTTTGAGCATGGAAATATTTTAGCAGAAAAGGCATTAAAAATTGCAGATCAAATCCAATTACTAAAGAAACAATGTGATAAAGAAAATATTCCAATCATCTATATCAATGATCACTATAATTTATGGCAAGCAGAATTGAACAAAGTAATAGAGTATTGTAAAAATGAAAAAAGCGAATCTGTTATTGGCAAAATAAAGCCAACTGACAAAGATTATTTTTTAATAAAACCAAGACATTCTGCTTTTTATGGGACAGCCTTACATACATTACTTACCCAGTTGCAAGTAAAAAAGCTTATCCTTAGCGGAATTGCTGGCAATATTTGCGTGTTATTTACTGCAAATGACGCCTATATGCGAGAATATCCACTTCTTATCCCAGATAATTGTATTGCTTCTGTTGACGATGAAGATAATCACTATGCTATTCGAATGATGAAAAATGTTATGCGTGCAAAAATATTTACATTCAAAGAAAACACGAGCATTTCTCCTCTTTCTTCCTCATAAGCTGTAATAATGTATCCTTATCAGGAGGGAAGAATATGCAAATTCATGTTGTCAGCAATAATCAAACCTTAACAGGCATTGCAGCTGCATACGGTACTACAGTTAATGATTTGGTAGAAGCGAACGACCTGCCAAATCCGGATCGATTAACAATAGGGCAAGCACTAGTCATTCCCATCATCGGCAGCTTTTATTGGGTACAGCCAGGAGACAGCCTCTGGTCTATCGCTCAAAGATTCCGATTAAATTATGAACAATTAGCCACTATTAATTCCATTCCTGTGAACCAATCTTTACAAGTCGGCTTACGTTTATACATTCCAGATCGTCCAAAAAGACCAGTTGATACTAATGCATATGTGGAACCAAGAGGAACATCTGTTGCCCCTAATTTAGAGGCAAGCGCGCGAGAAGCCGCTCCCTATTTAACCTATCTCGCTCCTTTTAGTTTTCAAGCATTACGGGATGGAAGCTTAAAAGAACCGATCCTCAATAATTTCCCTAGCATTGCCCAAAGAAATAGAAATGTACTCATGATGGTCATTACGAACCAGGAGAACGATCAATTTAGTGATGAATTAGGAAGAATCCTATTAAATGATGAAACCATCCAAAATAACTTTATCAATAATATAGTTGCGACCGCTAAAAAATACGGATTTAAAGATATCCATTTTGATTTTGAATATTTAAGACCAGTTGATCGGGAAGCCTATAACTCCTTCCTGCGTAAAGCCAAAAATCGTTTTTCACAAGAAGGCTGGCTATTATCTACTGCTTTGGCTCCTAAAACAAGTGCCGATCAAAAAGGAAAATGGTACGAAGGACATGATTACAAAGCCCACGGAGAAATTGTTGATTTTGTTGTCATCATGACATATGAATGGGGCTATAGTGGCGGACCTGCTATGGCTGTTTCTCCTATTGGGCCTGTAAGAGAGGTACTCGAATATGCAATCACCGAAATTCCCTCTTCTAAAATTATGATGGGGCAAAATCTTTATGGATATGATTGGACACTGCCATTCGTTGAAAGATCCATTGCAAAAGCACTTAGTCCTCAAGCAGCAATACAGCTTGCAGCTGATAATAATGTCGCTATTCTTTATGATCAGAAAGCACAGGCTCCTTATTTTAAATACACAGATAGTGCAGGGAAATTACATGAAGTATGGTTTGAGGACGCCCGCTCCATTCAAGCTAAATTCAATTTAATTAAAGAATTAAATTTAAGAGGAATCAGCTATTGGAAATTAGGGTTGCCATTTCCTCAAAATTGGCTTTTAATAGTAGATAATTTCCAAGTAACAAAAAGAACTTAAATACAAAAGGAAAGGTCTCTTTTTCAATCAGACCTTTCCTTTTTATGCATCTTCTAACCAATTAATTTTGTATATATTGACTTTGCCATACTAACCTCTGAGGTTCCATGAATAATAGCACGACCATCCTTAAATAGGATAACTCGATAACCATCATAATGAAAAGAAACTAAATAGGGATTTGCAATTAAGTTTTCCACCAGAGATTTCCACCGTTGCGAGAGCCCATATAAATCCAATTCCTTAAAAATAGGCGGACGAATATGAACCGCATCTCTCCCACACAGTACAGCCGCTTTCGTTTGTTTTTGCGCTGATAAATACGGAAAGTCAGCATCGTCCCCACAAGAAGGACAGCTGTTATTTCTTAATGCCGCAACATTCACTTCCGCATATTCCATTTTCCAAATATCAAAAGAACGAAGGACTGGCCATACTGTTTTACCTGCAAGAATCTGCATTGCTTGTGATACTTGCATGGCAGCAACCCACTGAACGATGGGACTAATAACACCCGCCGTATCACATGTAATATGTTGAGAAGGAAGCTTTTCAATTAAACAATGGAGACAAGGAGCATGTTCTCCAATAACTGGATAAGAAAGCCCATAGCTCCCAACACAAGCTCCAAATAGAAAAGGAATATGATGCTTAATCGCAGCATCATTTATCACCATTCTTGTTTCAAAATTATCCGTTCCATCCATTAAAATAGATGCACCACGAATAAATTTTTCCACCGTATGATAGTTAATATCCTCTACAATCGACTCAATAAGTGTATGACTGTTAATTTCCTTTAGTCTTTTTTCTGCAGCAATTGCTTTAGGAAGCTTTTTCGCCGCATCCTCTTCTGTATATAGCTGCTGTCTTTGCAGATTACTTTGTTCCACGTAATCACGATCAATAATGGTGAGTTTTCCTATTCCCGCTCTAACTAGCATCTCAGACACTGCCGATCCTAAAGCTCCAGCTCCTAAAATAACAGCGTGACTATTTTCAATTTTTATTTGCCCATCTTTTCCAATAAATAATGCTTGTTTCAAAAAGCGACTAGTCAAGATGTAATCATCCCTGTCAAAGGACTACTTGCGACTCCATAATTTTTCTCTTCTATTCTTCCTGCTTCATATCCTAATCGGCCTGCTTCGATCGCTAGCTTCATGGCATATGCCATTGTAACTGGGTCTTTCGCATTGGAAACTGCCGTATTCAAAAGTACCCCATCTGCTCCAAGCTCCATAGCATATGCTGCATCCTTTGGAGAACCGATTCCTGCGTCTACAATAACAGGAATCGCGCTTTGTTCAATAATAAATTGTAAATTTAATGGGTTGATAATTCCTTTTCCAGACCCAATTGGCGAAGCGCCAGGCATAATGGCATGTACCCCTAACTGTTCTAGCCGTCTAGCAAGCACTACATCATCAGAAGTATAAGGCAATACAATAAATCCTTCTTCTAACAACTGCTCAGAAGCCTTTAAAGTTTCTACAGGATCTGGCAGCAGCGATTTATCACACCCGATTACTTCAACTTTAATCATGTCACATAATCCAGATGCTTTTGCAAGCTTAGCGATTCTTACCGCTTCCTCAGCTGTTTTTGCGCCTGCTGTATTAGGAAGGAGCGTATATCTTTTTAAATCTAATTGCTCTAAAAAGTTCGGCTGTGATTCTTCAAATATATTCATCCTCCGTACAGCAAAGGTTAGAATCTCACTTTGTGATACTTCTACAGCCTTTTTTTGCACCTCAAGTGACGGATATTTCCCTGTTCCAAGTAATAAACGAGACTGAAACGTGCGATTAGCTATTGTTAACATGTTTACCCTCCTCCAACAAAATGAATTAATTCGACTTTGTCTTTTTCTTTTAATAGATGAGCTTGATAGTGCTCTTTTCGTAAAATATTTTTATTTATCTCCACAATCACAATACGATTATTTAATGCAAATAAATGCAATAAATCTTCCACTGTAACTACATTCTCCGGCAGCTGCTGTTCCTTCCCATTCAATTGGATGATCAATTACTTACTTCCCTCCCTATGCATAAAATCATGACGCTCCACTTTAAATGCATCTACCCACCGTTTCTCTACAGGTGAACCAATCATTAAATCACGAATCATCTTCCCTGTAGCTGGTGCTAATAATATGCCATTTCGTTGATGCCCTGTTGCAAAATATAAGCCTTTCATCTCTGGATGCTCTCCTATAAATGGATATCCGTCATAAGTTTGTGGTCTAAGTCCCGCCCATGCCCGCTTCCATTTCATCTTTCCAACTTCCGGTATCATTCTTTTTGCTTTTTTTATCACTTCTTGTAGTCCATCAAGGGAAGGATCTTCAGTCCAATCATTCCATTTTTTCGTCGCACCAATAACAAGCTCATTATTATTTCTAGGTACAATATAAAATTGGTCATGAAATACAGAATAATGTAACGGAGCTCCATCATTTAACGCGGCCACACATTCGCCCTTTACTGGAATAATTTCATGAGGTAATCCTAATTGCTGAAAAAAGTAATTACTCCACACACCACTCGCAACGACAACATTATCTGTTAAAAAGGTCCCTTGCGACGTTTTCAGCACATATCCCATTCCATTCTTTTCCACTCTTAATACACGGGTATATTCATAAATTTCGGCTCCTAATAGCTTAGCTCCTTTACTTAGACCATTACATGCTATTAATGGGGTAATATGTATATCCTCTTTTAAATAAGCTGCTCCTACAATATCTGCTGCTAGCTGAGGTACTTTTTCTCTTGCTTCTGTGCAATCCAACCATTCCACTGACGATAAGGAAAGAATAGATTCCAGGTCTCTCTTTTCTTCCTCTGAATAAGCAAGCTTCAATAATCCACCATTTTTCTTTTCAAAATCAATAGTTGTTAGTTCTTTTATCTCTTCATAAAGTTCCTTATATAAAAGCTGGCTACTTCTTGCAAATGGATAGAGCTGCATAAATTCTTTATACTCGGAGTGAGCACCTAGCATTCCAGCTGCAGCACTTGTTGATTTTCCGCCCATTTGCTGTGCTTCGAAAATAGCTACCTTTCTCTTCTCTTTTGCCAAATAGTAAGCGATAGAACTACCGATAATTCCACCACCAATAATTGCAACATCAAACTTCTTCGTTTCCAAGCTCTTCACATCTTTCTCTCATACTTTGCACTACCTTTAATGGATCAGATGATGAAAAAATAGCTGACATAATAGCCACTCCATCCACACCAAAACTCGCTAGTTCTTCTATTTGATTCTCCGTAATTCCCCCTATAGCATACAGTGGAATAGATATATTTCTTTTTATTTCAGAGATAGAGGACAACACGATAGGAGGCTTTCCTTTTTTACTATTTGTAGGATAGCAATGGCCGTATATGACATAATCTGCAATCTCTTTATCTGCTAGAATTGCTTCTTCTTTGCTATGAACAGATACACCTATATACATTTTTGGAAACCTTGTTTTCACATCATTAACAGACACTCCACTTGTCGGTAAATGGACATTTTTTAACGAATGCAATAGCGCAATATCAAGACGATCATTAACAATTATTTTTCTTGCAGGTACCCCTTCCTTAAGCAAATAATCACATAGCCTATAAATTTCTTTTGGACTTTTGTCTTTCTCTCTAATTTGCAGATAATCCACATATGGATGGATTTCTAATAAAATTGATAAAAGCTTCTTTAAGGTATGTTTGTTATCTGTGACAGCCATTATCTTAATATTCATCACCCCAACTTATCATTTAGAAGGAAAAGTGGCTGAAAACACCAAAATCCACTTTTCCAATTATAGAAAAGTGGTTAATAAACTACGCCTAATGAAAAGTTCATTAGACACGCATATTTAAAGATACTCCACTTTCCTACGCAGGTACGAACCTGTTCAGGTTTTGAGGGTTTAAAAAGTAACTACTTTATTCTCAGCCCTTATCAAGGGATCCCCTAGTGATTCATTTATAAACTTTACCCATATACTACCATAAATCAAAAATTTAGCAATATAAAATTCAAAATTTTTTTACTCTTTTATCCTCTAACTAGGGTAATCATTCATTAACCAATAGTTCTATTTGAAATAAGCCGTAATAATACTTCAGGAAAAAACATGCATATGTCCACATCACTCTTCATGTGTTAAAATGACTCTTGTACTATTTTTATTACCTACTAAAGGAAGCAATTGTTTGTATAGGCTTTACACGCAAAATAGTTGTTAGGCTAATCTACAAGCCTTTTAAAAATCTTTGCTCCTTAAAAATAAGAGAACAGGAGGGACAAGTGTGAATAGTATCCCTTTTATTACAGTAGAAGGACCTATTGGAGTTGGGAAAACTTCTTTAGCTAAATTACTCTCAGAGTACTTTCAATACGAGCTTCTAAAAGAAATTGTCGAAGAAAATCCTTTCCTCGGAAAATTTTATGAAAACATTGATGAATGGAGTTTTCAGACAGAAATGTTTTTCCTATGTAATCGATTTAAGCAGTTAAACGATACAAGAGACCATTATCTATCTAAAAATATTCCTGTAGTTGCAGATTATCATATATTAAAAAACCTTATTTTTGCTAAAAGATCTTTACAGGATAATGATTTACAGAAATATGTTCGTATATATGAGGTGTTAACAGAAGACTTACCGATGCCGAATATTATTATTTACTTACATGCCAGCTTGGATACAATAATGGCACGAATCAAAAAAAGAGATAGAGACATTGAAAAAAATATTAGTCCTCTTTATTTAGAACAGCTAGCTTCTGATTATGATATTGTCATGAATGACTTCAAAAAAAATAATCCACATATTCCTGTATTAGATTTCAATGGAGATACACTGGACTTTGTTCAAAATAAACAAGACTTAGTAAAAATTATTGACACAATAAAAGAAACTTTAAATATAGGAGCCTTTAAACATGAATCTACGAACAAAATATAATATTCCTAGCAATTCCGTTATTACGATTGCAGGAACAGTTGGTGTTGGTAAATCAACGCTAACAAATGCACTAGCAGATGCTTTGCAATTTCGAACTTCCTTTGAGAAAGTGGATACAAATCCATATCTTGATAAATTTTATCATGACTTTAGTAGATGGAGTTTCCATCTGCAAGTATATTTTTTAGCAGAACGCTTTAAAGAACAAAAAAGAATCTTTGAATATGGCGGCGGATTTATTCAAGATCGTTCCATTTATGAAGACACAGGCATATTCGCGAAAATGCATTATGAAAAAGGAACAATGTCAGAAGTAGATTATGAAACATATACAAGTCTTTTTGATGCAATGGTGATGACACCTTATTTCCCACATCCAGATTTGTTAATATACCTTGAAGGATCTCTTGATGATATTTTACAGCGAATTGATCGAAGAGGTCGAGAAATGGAGAAGCAAACGCCGATTGATTATTGGAAAGAAATGCATGGAAGATACGAAAACTGGATTGAGTCTTTCTCTGCATGCCCAGTACTTCGTTTAAATATTAATGAATATGACGCTATCGCCGGAACACAGTCTATCGAACCAATTATCGAAAAGATAGGAACGATTCTTCAGCAAAAAAATTATAGCCATAAAGCATAAAAAGGACTTTCCTTAGTTTACAAATACAGTCAGCTTCATCTTGTTCGAAAGATTCGCTGACTGTATTCCAAAACAATAAGGAAAATCCTATATATATAAGTTGTTTTCTAAAAGTTTGTTGCTATTTTCAATAGGAATAATAAATCAATTAGAAAAACTGATTCGCTCCATGGAAACTGAGGTGGATTCGAGTCGCAGATCTTTACAACAAACTTTACAAAATAGTCTATGTAAACAATAAAAACCTGCTACCGTAGTAGCAGGTCACATATATCTCCAAATATTATGCGCAATGTAAATTAAAAAATCATGGAGGAGGAAAGGGGATTCGAACCCCTGCGCGGTTTGACCCGCCTGTCGGTTTTCAAGACCGATCCCTTCAGCCGGACTTGGGTATTCCTCCATCAGACAAGTAATAATATATCATCTATTTAATATTAAGTCAACTATATTTTTCATTTTTTTATTTTTTATTTTTTTTATCAAAAAACATATAAAAAATGCATTAATAATAGTATTCTTCTACACTAAATTAAGAATAGCTAACTTCTCGGAAGAGCTGCTCCCTTCCAAGAAGTCATATCCTTTTATCTATCTATTTATTACCTTACTCAGGAGAAATTACTTCTCTATTTCTCATATAAGGGCGAAGTACTTCAGGAATTACAACACTTCCATCTGCTTGCTGATAATTTTCTAGAATAGCTGCAACTGTTCTTCCAATCGCAAGGCCAGAACCATTTAATGTGTGCACATGCTCCGGTTTTCCTTTAGGCTCTCTGCGGAAGCGAATATTTGCTCTTCTCGCTTGGAAAGCCTCAAAATTACTACAAGAAGATATCTCACGGTATGTATTATAGCTTGGAATCCATACCTCCACATCATACTTTTTCGCCGCTGTAAAGCCCAAATCTCCTGTACACATACTCAAAACACGGTATGGTAATCCTAGAAGCTGCAATACTTTCTCTGCATTTCCTGTTAAAGACTCTAGCTCTTCATAAGAATCTTCTGGTTTCACAAACTTCACAAGCTCTACTTTATTAAATTGATGCTGTCTGATCAGACCTCTTGTATCTCTACCTGCAGATCCTGCTTCTGAACGGAAATTGGCGCTAAATGCTGCATATTTGATTGGAAGCTGGTCCCCATCAAGTATTTCATCTCTATGCAGGTTGGTTACAGGTACCTCTGAAGTTGGAATTAAGAAGTAGTCTTCTTTTTCTATTAAAAAAGCATCTTCTTCAAACTTAGGTAATTGTCCTGTACCTGTTAGACTTGCTCTATTCACTAGGAAAGGAGGAATAATCTCTTTATACCCATGTTCCTCTGTATGCAAATCAAGCATAAAATTAAATAATGCTCTTTCTAGTTTAGCCCCTAAACCTTTATAAAATACAAAACGACTTCCTGTTACTTTTGCTGCCCTTTCAAAATCTAGCAAATCTAAGTCAGTAGCAACATCCCAATGTGGCTTTGGTTCAAAATCAAATTTTCTAATTTCGCCCCATTTTCTAATTTCAATGTTATCATCTTCCGTATCCCCTACTGGAACACTCTCGTGAGGAAGATTCGGAATTCCTAGCATAATGGTTTGCAATTTTTCTTCCACATCACGTAGCTCATTATCATATTCTTTAATTTTTTCGCCAACTTCTCTCATTTCTACAATAAGAGCCTCTGCATCTTTTTTCTCTCTTTTTAAAACTGCTACTTGCTGTGATACTTCATTTCTTTTGCTTTTTAATTGTTCTGTTTCAACAATAAGCTCTCGACGTCTTACATCCAATGCTTCAAAATTTTCAAGCTCTGATAAATCTTCTCCTCGATGCTGTAATTGACTTTTCACAAAATCAAAATTAGCACGAACAAATTTAATATCTAACATCTCTTTATTCCTCCCATTTTTTTCTACATGCAATCTACTTCTTTTAGGTTAGACGCCCTCTGTTAGAAATTCTCAAGTTTCTTTTGGAAAACAAAAAACTCCCGTCCCCAAAAAAGGGACGAGAGTTACCCGCGTTGCCACCCTAGTTAAAAGCAAAAACTGCTTTTCACCTTAAAGATCATAACGGTTTTTAGCCGAAAACAATTACTAGCAATCATTGCGTTCCTTGTTTTTACTCTAGGATGGATTCACAAGCTTTATTCACCGATTCACACCAACCATCGGCTCTCTTTTAGAATAAGTAACCTGTTACTATTTCCTATCATAGTAGATTCCATATATTAATTGCATTTATCTTACTATAATTATTTCCGAAATTCAACAACTTATGCAAATAAGTGTTGCTTAGCTTCTATTGCCATATTTATAAAATAGCCAGTTAAACGATGATCTTCTGTTAATTCAGGATGGAAAGAACAACCTAAGAACTGTCCCTCTCTCGCTGCCACAATACGATCATTATGTTTAGCTAGCACTTCTACATTTTCCCCAACGCTCACGATATGTGGTGCACGAATAAATACAGCTGTAAAATCCTCTGCAACTCCTGCAATATCTAAGTTTGCTTCAAAGCTCTCCCTTTGTCTTCCAAAAGAATTACGCTCGACTTGCACATCCATAACACCAATATGAGGTTTATCATAGCCTTTAATGGATTTAGCTAATAAAATTAAACCCGCACATGTTCCAAATATCGGCTTCCCAGATTGAGCAAACGTTTGAAGTGCATCCATAAAGTCATATTTATCTATTAACCTTCGCATCGTTGTGCTTTCTCCACCAGGAATGATAAATCCATCAATTTCATCTAGCTGTTCTTTTTTCTTTATAATAATAGCCTCTGCATTATTCGCCTCAATAGCCTTCACATGTTCTCTTACAGCTCCCTGTAATCCAAGTACCCCTATTTTTATATTTGGCATGGTACTCATATTACCAACCACGCTCTTGCATACGTGCTTCTGGGCTTAAACTAGAAATTTCGATTCCTTTCATTGCTGTTCCAAGATTTTTAGAAATTTCTGCAATTAGCTCATAATCTTGATAATGAGTAGTTGCTTCTACTATTGCTCTAGCAAATTTCGCAGGGTTGTCTGATTTAAATATACCAGATCCTACAAATACACCATCTGCGCCTAGTTGCATCATAAGAGCCGCATCAGCAGGTGTTGCAACACCACCAGCAGCAAAATTAACAACTGGCAGACGACCTAATCTTTTTATTTCTAAAAGAAGGTCATATGGTGCACCTAAAATCTTAGCTTCTGTCATTAATTCATCTTCGTTCATATGAACAACTTTACGTACCTGTGCATTTACTTTTCTTATATGACGGACTGCCTCCACAATATTTCCTGTTCCTGGCTCCCCTTTTGTACGAAGCATAGAAGCACCTTCACCGATACGTCTTGCAGCTTCTCCTAGATCACGACATCCACAAACAAATGGAACAGTATATTCATTTTTATTTAAATGGAACTCTTCGTCTGCTGGAGTTAACACTTCACTCTCATCAATATAGTCTACGCCCATAGCTTCGAGCACTCTTGCTTCGACAATATGGCCAATACGTGCCTTTGCCATTACAGGGATTGTTACTGCATTCATTACTTCCTCTACAATTGTAGGGTCAGCCATCCTAGCTACTCCGCCAGCTGCGCGAATATCTGAAGGAACTCGTTCAAGAGCCATTACTGCTACTGCTCCTGCTTCCTCTGCAATTTTGGCTTGTTCTGCATTAATAACATCCATGATTACTCCGCCCTTTTGCATTTCAGCCATTCCACGTTTTACTCTATCAGTACCAGTTTTCATTGTTTGCCCCCTGTAAAGTCTCAATTTAACACAAAAATTATTGGAATCTTTAGAAGAAACTTATTATTCCCTAATGAAAATAAACAATAAAAAAGAGCTTCTGTCAATACAAGAAGCCCTTTTTCTTACAATTTCTAAAATGTATGCGATTTTCTAATAGATTATTGTCTTTTACTTTTTCACAAAGATTTAATTAGAACCAGCCTTTTACTGTATCAAAAACACTTCCCCATACATTTGAAAAGAATGAACCAACACCGCGCATAGCTAAAACAAACCAATTTGCTTTTTCAACTGTTTCGTTTGCTACTAGGTCTACTTGTACCTTTTCTTTTCCATCACTAGTTAAGAATGGCACTTCTTTTCCGTCTTTCGTTTGTACGGTTACATAACCAACTTTATCTCCTTTTTTAATTGGAGCAGTTAGTTCCCCATCATCATTTAATTTCTTTTCATCTAAAACAACTTTTGCTACATAATTTTCTTTTTCATTATTCTTGATTACTAAGTTAATAGCATCTTTAGTACCAATGCTTACTTTATCTTCTTTTCCTTTGGTTACATCCAATGTTTTATTTTTGGAATCGACATAATTTGCAGGAAGAATTTCTTCCGTAGTGAAATTGCCAAAAGCATAGTCTAGCACTTTTCTTGCTTCAGCAAAACGAGAATCCTTCGATTCACTTTTCATAATAACAACAATATAACGTTGATTCTCTTTTTGTGCTGTAGCAGTAACATTGAATTTTGCATAGTCTGTAGAACCTGTTTTTAATCCATCTACCCCTTCATATCCATAAATCAACGAAGGTATTAACCAGTTGAAGTTTTTATATTCTCTACCATCTCTAAACTTCAGACTTGGCATACCAGAAGTCTCTAAAATTTCCGGATAATCATGAATTAAACGGTAAGCTAATTTCGCAACTGCTTTAGCTGACATTTTATTTTCATCTTCACTGCTTCCTGCTGGAATATTTCCCAATAAATCACTATTGTTTAAACCAGAAGAGTTTACAAATTCAAAATCCTCTAAACCTAATTCCTCAGCCTTTTGATTCATTACACTAATATAATTTTTTTCTGTACCTGCAATTAATTCTGCCAATGCAACTGTCGCAGCATTCCCTGAATGAATGGCCATTGCTTGATACAATTCCTTAACTGTATATTCTTCCCCTTCAGTCAACCCTACATTTGATAACCCAGGTGCACCTGACAGTCTGTGAATATAATTATTTATTTTTACTTTTTGATCCCAAGAGATTTTCCCATTTTTTATTGATTCTAGAACAATATATTCTGTCATCATCTTTGACATAGAAGCGACTCCAAGAAGCTCGTCCGTATTTTTTTCATATAATATTTCTCCGGTATTCGCATCCACTAATATAGCTGCCCCTGCATCTAATCCAAGCTCATCATTTTCAGCAGCATTTGCTTGATATGGTAGAACTGTTGATAGTGTACTTAAGAATAGTACGGCAATGATGAAAGACACCGTCCACTTTTTTACTTGTTTCAATATTAAAACCTCCAAAACTATTTTATCTATTAATCTAGCTTTATTTTCTAAGTTAATTATTTCCCTTGTACAGTTTAACATAAAAAAAACAAAAAAAATAGACAGCGCTATTGATCACCGTCTATTGTAAATGAAGGAAAGTTTTATAACCAATCATTAATAATATATATTAAGAAAGGGAATAGTTTGGTGCTTCTTTCGTAATTTGAACATCATGTGGGTGACTTTCTCTTAAGCCAGCACCTGTCATTTTTACAAATTGAGCATTCTCTCTTAATTCATATAAATCCTTTGTACCACAGTAGCCCATACCAGAGCGAATTCCACCAACTAATTGATAGATCGTATCAGAAAGTGGCCCTTTATAAGGAAGGCGACCTTCAATACCTTCAGGAACAAATTTTTTGTTATCCTCTTGGAAGTAACGATCTTTTGATCCTTTTTCCATCGCAGCAACTGAACCCATTCCTCTGTACACTTTAAATCTTCTTCCTTGGAAAATTTCTGTTTCTCCAGGACTTTCAGATACACCAGCTAGCAAGCTTCCTAACATAACTGCATGTCCACCAGCTGCTAATGCTTTGACGATATCACCAGAGTATTTAATTCCTCCGTCAGCAATAATTGATTTACCATGTTTTCTAGCTTCCGTAGCACAATCATAAACAGCCGTAATTTGAGGAACACCTACACCTGCAACTACCCGTGTTGTACAAATGGAACCTGGTCCGATACCAACTTTAACAATATCTGCTCCAGCTTCAATTAAAGATCTTGTTCCTTCAGCAGTAGCAACATTACCAGCGATAATTGTTATATCAGGGAATGCCCTTCTAATGTCTTTAATACCGTCTAAAACCCCTTGTGAGTGTCCATGTGCTGTATCAATTACCACTACATCCACATTGGATTTAACAAGCATTTCTACACGTTTTAATGCATCACTCGTTACTCCAACAGCTGCACCAACTAATAGTCTCCCTTGTGCATCTTTTGCTGAATGCGGGAATTCAATTACTTTTTCTATATCCTTAATTGTGATTAATCCCTTTAATACCCCATCATCATTAATTAAAGGCAATTTTTCAATCTTGTATCTTTGTAAGATTTTTTCTGCTTCTTCTAATGTAGTTCCTACTGGAGCCGTTACTAAATTCTCTTTTGTCATAACATCCGAAATTTTAATGGAAAAGTCCTCAATAAAACGAAGGTCTCGGTTAGTAAGAATCCCCACTAGTTTTTGCTCCTCGTTATTATTAACAATTGGCACACCAGAGATACGATATTTACCCATTAGATGCTCTGCATCAAATACTTGGTGTTCAGGAGTTAAAAAGAAAGGATCTGTGATTACACCACTTTCTGAGCGCTTTACTTTGTCTACCTGCTCTGCCTGTTGCTCAATAGACATATTTTTATGAATAATGCCCAATCCACCTTGTCTTGCAATAGCAATAGCCATTTCTGCTTCTGTTACAGTATCCATTCCTGCACTAATAAGCGGAATGTTTAAGTTAAGATTTTTCGCTAATTGTACCTTTAAGCTTACATCTCGAGGCAATACTTCCGATTTAGCTGGAATTAAAAGAACATCATCAAACGTTAATCCTTCTTTTGCAAATTTACTTTCCCACATTTTAACGCCTCCATATTGTTAAAAATATTATTAGTAGGTTATCAATTGGATAAAATACTGTCAAGGTCAGTTTAATATGTTTAATTTTTCAAAAAATTTAAGGAGAGTTAAAAAATGCCCAATTATTATAAAGACTGGAGCTCTTTTAGTTGTTTTTTTTCCGCAGAATACAGCCAAAATTTTCTAAAAAAATGTTATCGCGATCTATATATATCTGATTTGGAAACAAAAAGCTATCAAAACTGCTATCCTTTCATGTATTTTTTAGAACATGGAAAATTATATTACCAACAAGCCGAGACAGCTCCACTAAGTATTCAGCCGATTCTTTTATTTTACGGTCTCGTTCATTTAATAAAAGCATGCCTATTAACAGTGGATCCAAACTATCCAAATTCCACCTCTGTTTTAGCCCACGGTGTCTCAACTAGAAAACTAAAAAAGCAGCAGTATTTATTTTTTCAAGACGAAGTTAAAATACAAAAAAACGGATTATTTACTTTTATGGCTAAGAAAATGTTCTCCTATGATAATTTGGAAGGTGAAAAAGTAAAAATGGATTTTCTCTTTAATCAGGTCCCAGAATTATCTAGCTTATTTCAACAATTAGAAGGGAAGTCAACATTTTTACAAGTGAAATATCTTCCGCCTCTTATTACATTGCCAAAACATATTTTAGATTTATATCATTCAAACTGTAATCATTTTAAAAATCATCTTGAAAATTATTATGGCATACATTTAGAAGAAATAGAGGAAAATAGGAGTGAGCTGTTAATCCGACTTTCTGAACCTCTTCCTCATAATAATTTCATTAAATGGGATACGAAAGAAAAATCTTATGTTATTTCTTCTGATAAAGAAAGACCTTGTTTTTCAAATGAAATGTTATCCCACTACTTAATTTTGTATAACTTAAGTATGATTGCTAGATACGAGATTGAATGGTGGAGTGAATTATTAAAAACAATGCCGAATAAAGATTATCCATTTATTGAATCATTTTTATTAATTGCTGCTGAAAAAGGACCTCAATTAATTTATCAATTTTTAAATAATCGAGTAAGTACCTAGTCCACTGGGAATCGACTAGGTACGGTTCTTTTCTCACTTTGCTTTTTATATTTTTAAATTCCTATCACTTATTTACTTATACATATAAAAAACAAGCATCCACCAAAGTAGATGCTTGTTTTATTCGTGC
>NZ_JVDT01000201.1 GCF_001076885.1 Bacillus sp. 522_BSPC | reverse complement strand
AGTTACGGCCAATCATCAATAGCTATCAGTTTTTCAGTGCCCTCACATTTAATGGGGTCTTTTTTTACTATCGAGAAAACAGTAGCTAAAGTGCAAACGTTGCCTGAATAGGAAGAGCAAACGTTACAGAGGAGTACATCGAAAATGTAATCTTCTGCTGAAATCTAAAAATACACAAGATTTATAATTTTCCTTTTAGTATTACATAAAATTCCTTTATAATAGATTAAATAAGTAGACGAGCGGTTGTTTCCTTTTTAGGGAGAAAATTTAGTTAATCATTCTTATAAAAAAAATATAAATTTTCAAAAGAATGTTAAACACCCCTTGTAAAAAAAGGAATCAAACACTATAATGTCTACTATACAAAGACAGTTGTTCTCGTAAAAAGAACATCAACGGGAGGAAGCAGATGGAGACAATCTCAATTGGACTACTCGGATTAGGAACTGTTGGATCGGGCGTTGTGAAAATTATCGAAAATCATCAGGATAAAATTATGCATCAGGTTGGCTGTCCGGTGAAAGTAAAAAAAATTCTAGTCAAAAATATCAATAAGGAGAGAGATGTAGAGGTAAAAGACATCCTCCTAACAGTGGAAGCAAATGATATTTTGGATGATCCTGAAATAGATGTGGTAATTGAAGTAATGGGTGGGATAGAAGATACAAGGAACATCTTGCTCAAGGCACTAAAAAATAAAAAGCAAGTAGTCACAGCAAATAAAGATTTAATGGCTGTACATGGAGCAGCGCTTTTGCAGGCAGCTTCCCAGAATAATTGTGACTTATTTTATGAAGCCAGTGTTGCTGGGGGAATTCCTATACTAAGGGGATTAGTTGATGGATTAGCTTCTGATCGAATCATCAAAATGATGGGAATCGTGAACGGTACAACTAATTTTATTCTAACGAAAATGAGTCAACAGCAAAGACCATATAGTGATGTCTTATTAGAAGCACAAAAATTAGGTTTCGCAGAAAGTGATCCAACCTCAGATGTAGAAGGATTGGACGCTGCTAGAAAAATGACGATTTTAGCTACACTAGGCTTTTCCATGAATATAGGATTAGAAGATGTGAAGGTAGAAGGAATTACCAATGTAACAGATGAAGATATTCAGTATGGAAAGCAGCTGGGATACACAATGAAGCTCATTGGTATCGCTCAAAGGCAGGAAGAAAAAGTCGAGGTAAGTGTACAGCCGACCTTTATCGTAGACAGTCACCCATTAGCATCTGTTAATAATGAATATAACGCTGTATATGTTTATGGAGAAGCTGTAGGAGAAACGATGTTTTATGGTCCAGGTGCTGGAAGCTTACCTACTGCAACAGCAGTTGTGTCGGATTTAGTTAATGTCTTAAAAAATATGAGATTGGGTGTAAACGGAAAGGGAGCAATTGCTCCACAATTTAAAAAGAAGTTAAAAGATCCAGATGAAAGATTTTCAAAGTATTTCTTGCGTCTGCAAGTAGAGGATGAGGTTGGTGTATTTGCAGAAATTACCTCCATCTTCTCTCAACATGGAGTCAGTTTTGAGAAGATTCTCCAATTACCAGTGAAGGAAAAAGGGCTGGCGGAAATCGTCCTAGTTACACATCATGCTTCTTTATTAAACTATGAAAATATATTATTAGAATTAAGGGATTTAAGATCTGTCCGAACAGTCAAAAGTTCATACCGAGTTGAGGGAGGTACAAAGTAATGAGATGGAAAGGCCTTTTAGAAGAATATAAAGAATATTTGCCAATAAATGAATCAACACCGATGTTAACATTAAATGAAGGAAATACGCCATTAATTAAGCTAGATAAGTTGTCGGAAGAGTGGGGCGTAGAGCTTTATGTTAAAACAGAAGGAACGAATCCTACTGGGTCTTTTAAAGACAGAGGAATGGTAATGGCTGTTGCAAAGGCTAAAGAAGAAGGTAACTCAACAGTAATCTGTGCTTCTACTGGTAATACATCGGCAGCAGCTGCAGCATATGCTACTCGTGCAGGAATGCGTTGTATCGTAGTTATTCCTGAAGGGAAAATCGCGATGGGTAAACTTGCGCAAGCGGTAATGTATGGTGCAGAAATTATCGCTATTGAAGGGAATTTTGACCAAGCCTTACAAATGGTTCGAAAAATTAGTGAAACAGAGCCGGTTGCACTAGTGAATTCTGTTAATCCATATCGTTTAGAAGGTCAAAAAACGGCAGCCTTTGAAGTGTGTGATCAATTGGGAGGAGCTCCAGACATATTGGCAATCCCAGTTGGAAACGCAGGGAATATTAGTGCATATTGGAAAGGATTTAAAGAATATCATCAAGTAAAGCAAACAGGGCTTCCGAAAATTCATGGCTTCGAGGCAGCAGGAGCGGCCGCGATTGTTCATAACCGTGTTTTTGAAAATCCAGAAACAATTGCTACCGCGATTCGCATTGGTAATCCGGCAAGCTGGAAGTTAGCTGTTCAAGCACAGCAAGAATCAAAGGGGATTATTGATGAAGTAACAGATGAAGAAATAGTAGCTGCTTATCGTACAATAGCAGCTAAAGAAGGTGTGTTTGCTGAGCCAGGTTCCTGTGCATCCATTGCTGGTGTGTATAAGCATATTCAAAGTGGAAAAATTCCAAAAGGAAGTAAAATTGTCGCTATTCTTACAGGAAATGGCTTAAAGGATCCAAATACAGCTATTGATGTTAGTCCAATAAAACCAGTAGTTCTACCAAATGATGAGAAGGCTGTTGCGAACCATATCAAAGGAGTCGTTCATATATGAACGAAGGCGAAATGCTATTTATTAAAGTGCCAGCAAGTACGGCTAACTTAGGCCCAGGCTTTGATAGTATTGGCTTAGCGTTAAATTTATATCTAACATTAGAAGTAGTCCGAAGTGATTGTTGGGAGGTTATTCCGTTAACGGATGAACTAAAGGAATTTCCTCAAGATGAAAGAAATTTCATTGTTAAAACAGCTATCGAGGTTGCAGAATCATTTCAAACTATTCTTTCACCCTGCGAGATTAAAGTTGCTAGTAATATCCCTCTAGCAAGGGGCTTAGGATCGAGCGCATCGGCCATTGTAGCGGGAATTGAACTTGCGGATCAAGTTGGAGACTTACGCTTGACGAAACAAGAAAAGTTTGAAATTGCATCTAAAATGGAAGGACATCCAGATAATGTAGGAGCAAGCCTTTTTGGTGGTTTAGTAATAGGGTGTCAATTAGGGGAAGAAGTAGATGCAGAAACGATCCACTCCATCGATTTGGAAGTGTTGGCGGTTATTCCAGAGGAAGAACTGTTAACAAAATCTTCACGGGGCGTATTGCCGAGTACTCTATCTTTCGGCGAAGCTGTTTCTGCAGGTGCAATATCTAATTTACTAGTTGCAGCCCTGTTGTCAGGTAATCTAGAGCTTGCAGGGAAGATGATGAAGAAGGACAAGTACCATCAGCCTTATAGAAAAGAACTTGTTCCACATTTGCAAATATTGGAGGAGCAAGCCTATGAGCTTGGTGCTTATGGTGTTGCTCTAAGCGGTGCAGGGCCGACTGTGCTATGCTTTGTAAGACCTGGAGAAATGAATGCTTTAATTGAGGGTTTAACCCCGTTATTACCTGAAATGTGCTTTCTGCCATTGGAAATAGACAAGGAAGGCAGTCTTTGTACCGGGGCTATTGTAACAGATGCTTAATAAAATAATGTAAGCAAAAGAAAAGAGGATGCAGCTTACTGCATCCTCTTGCTACTTCTCCATATTGTAAAGATTAAAATACTTGCTCTACTTCATAAATTCCTGGAACTTCTTCTAATAAAGCACGTTCAATACCAGCCTTTAAAGTAATGGTAGAGCTTGGGCAGCTTCCGCATGCGCCAAGTAAGCGCAGTTTAACAATGCCGTCCTCTACATCAACTAATTCACAGTCTCCGCCATCTCTTAAAAGGAATGGACGTAATTTATCGAGTACTTCTTGTACTTGTTCTTTCATTTCTAATTCTTGCATACATATCGACTCCTTTCCTATTATTTATTATAATCACATTAGGATGAAAAATCTATAATCAAGAAACATGAATTGATAAACAAAAAATGGATTTATTTAAAACAATACGATAACAGTAAAAGAAGAAATAGACAGTTAGGGAGGGAATCTTTTGAAAAAAGAGATTGAAGTAAGTATTTATGGGGCAGATCAAATTTGTGCGAGCTGTGTTAATCTGCCATCTTCAAAAGACACGTATGAGTGGCTTCAAGCAGCATTGAGCAGAAAGTTTCCAGAACAAACCTTTCAAATTAATTATTATGATATATTTCAAGCAAATTATGAAGAAGAAAAAAATGAATTTTGTCGGAAGATAATAGAGGAAGACTTATTTTATCCAGTCGTCGTCGTCGAGGGAGAAATAGTTGGAGAAGGAAATCCTAAGTTAAAGATAATTTATGCAGAATTTGAGAAATATGGATATACGAGCATATAGACGAAAGGGAAGGAGAGTCGTTTTTGAAATGTGATAATGAATAGAGTGTATCAATCAAAAACAGCTCTCCTTTATAATCGGCTATTTTGCTTTTTTTATTTTATCCTTCCAAAGGACACCACGCTTTATTAAACGTGGAATTCTTCCAGTTAGTGCGGTTTTGGCGATAAGTCCAAAGCCGTCTTTTTTTCCTAAAGAGCCTAGTACACCTTTTAGCTTGATAGGAGGCATATGATACGGAAGCAATTTACCTTGCCATTTAGAAATGAGAACAAAGGCAATTTGCTCTGCCTGTCCTCGAGCAAGCTGTGCACTAGGAGGATGATTTAAACTAGCACAATCTCCTACAACAAATACATGTTCATTACTTGGAAGGTGATGATATTTGGAGAGAAAAATTCTTCCTTTCTTATCCTTTTCTACGTCTAACGCACGTACAATTTTATTTGGCTGGATTCCTGCAGTCCATACGATACAGTCAAAAGGCATGGGGCTTCCGTGATTATAAACAATATTCTCTTCGATGCGAGTAATTTCACTGTTTTTATAAACGCTAACTTTTTTTGTCTCAAACCATCGTTCAACATAATTTCTTACCTTTTTTGGATAGGCGGATAAAATGGCATTTCCTCGATCAAATAATGCTATTTGTAGCTTTTTGCTTTCTGCTAGCTCGGCAGCTAATTCAACACCACTTAGCCCACCGCCGATAATTGCCACTTTTCCATTATCGGGCAAGCCTTGAAGATGTTTATGTGTATGTTTAGACTTGCTAATTGTTTGAATACTATGTGTGTATTTATCTGCTCCCTCCACTTGATGATAATCGTCTTCACAGCCAAGCCCAATAATTAGATCATTATATGCAATTGGATTTCCATCAGATAACCATACCTTATTTTTTTCCAAATCAATTTTTTCAACTTCTGCTTGTATAATACTGACTTGAGGGTGTTTAGGAAAAGGAATTTGTAGGCTTTGATCTTGAACAGTTCCAGCAGCAATAGCGTAATATTCCGTTTTAAGAAAATGAAAAGGAACTTTATCTATTAATATGACCATTAGATTATATGGTAAATGGGGTATTATGGAGGATAAAAGTTGCATTCCACCATACCCACCGCCTAATATTACTAATTTTTTCATTCTTTCCCCCCTTAACCATTATCGGTATCTATTGTATGAAATAGTTCATTAAAGTCGGAGCTGTCTCCTTATATAGTATATTAAAGGGTTAGGACGGTTTATTCATATTTACAGAAGGAAAATGACTTTTCCCTTTGCAGTTCATCATGTTTGCAGCACTATATTTCAAAAATTTTTTTCTTATTGGATAATTGGACATTCTTTGCTTTAGCTACACGAAAACCTAGTATAATTGTAAGAAAGAGGTGAGCTAAATGTTTAAACCACTAATTGAATTCTGCCTCAGCAACCTTGCATCTGGGGCAATGGAAGCAAAGGAAATTCTTGAGCAGGATGATTCTTTAGATGTAATTGATTATGGCTGCTTAGGTTACTGTGGACATTGCGGGGAGTCATGCTTTGCTTTGGTAGATGGAGAAATAATAAAAGGGGAAGATTCACAAGATCTTGTGAAAAAGGTATATCAGTATTTAGCGGAGCACCCATTTGCATAAAAAATCTATCAGTGAGTGAGTGGTAACAGATTCCACTGATAGATATGATTTCATATGAAGGTTTTTTGGCTGTCACGCATTTCCTGCCAGCTCTCTTTAGCTAGCTTCACAATTTGTGTTTCAACGGTCCTATTCTGCTGTTCGATTACTTTCGAATAAAACTTAGTAGCTTTCTCTAAATTATTTGTACGCTTTGAAAGATCTGCTATTAAATAAATAGTCCTTAGTTCAGATACTTTGGTACCTTGGTAATCACCAATGGAATAGGAAGTTTCATATTCTGATAATGCAAGGTTAATAAAACGGATTTCCTGTTCTGTATTATTTAGCATGCGATAATGCCATGCAATGCGGAGATATAGACCAGCGACGGTAATATGTTTTTCCTTTCGTACAGAAGCACAATAAGCAGCTAATTTATATGTTTTAATACTATCCTCTATACTCCGTTCCTTATCAAATGAATGTGGAATCCAGTGGGAACTAACTTTTTCAATAAGTGCCATCTTGCTTTCTTGTGCAAAATAACGACTGGAGTCATCACTGTAAGAGAAACCACAAGCTGGGCACACATTTATGTAATAAAGGAGTGGATTATGCTCATCATAGATAGGAAAGAAATCTGAATCCATTTTATTCAATTTAACAAATCTTGTACGCAATTTCTTTGTAGTAAACTTAGTTTGGCAAAGTAAACAAGTGCATTGTTTGTCAAATAATGGTTTGATCTTATTCAAGCGTCTCCCTCCTTTATTGATAGGTATAATTTCATGTTGTATATATCCTAATTATACATCTGTTTAAGTATTTTTTCCTATATAAATATTATAAATAGGTACATAGTCCCTGTTTGTGTGTGAAGGAAAGCAAATAAAGGAGAAAAGATATTATTACCAATCTTTTACTCCGTTTCATTCAGTTGAGTAGTTTTAAAGGGAGGTATATAATAGAAAATAATAAAAGGACGAAAGGAGAATGTACAGTGACAGAAGAAATCGTACACATTACAGAAGCCGCTGCTCTTCAAATAAAAGAAATGATGAAGGAAAATGAGGAAGAAAATTCTTATTTAAGAGTAGCAGTAAAAGGTGGAGGCTGCAGTGGATTATCTTATGGAATGGGCTTCTCACCGGAAAAAGAAGAAAATGACCAATTGTTTGAGCAATTTGGTATTCGTGTATTAGTAGATCAAAATGATGGTCCAATCTTAAAGGGTACAAAAATCGATTACAAGCAATCCCTGATGGGTGGAGGCTTCACCATCGACAATCCTAATGCGATTGCCTCATGTGGTTGTGGGTCATCTTTCCGTACAGCGAAAGTGGCTGGGACACCTGAGGAATGCTAATATAAAATAAAAAAACATCACTATATCAGGATTGAAACCCTCAGTTAGAGGGATCATGAATGATTAGTGGTGTTTTTTTAATTTCTAGATAGATAAATAAAAGACTGAGTGTAATCACATTCCTTTTCAGAAAGGGAACGATTATCATCAGTCTTTAAATAATTCTTCTTTTTACTTAAATAATGAAGTACTATGAAGCGGCTGTACTCGTGCCTTTGGATCCATATATGTTTTCGCATTATTGACAGCTGTAGGTGCTTCGCCAAATCCAGTAGCGATCAATTTAACTTTTCCATCATATGTGCAGATGTCACCAGCTGCATAAATCCCTGGAATATTTGTTTCCATTTTGCTGTTAACAACAATAGAGTTCTTTTGAATGTCAAAGCCCCATTCTTTAATTGGACCTAAAGAAGAAACAAATCCGTAGTTTACGATGACTGCATCTACATCAATAATTTCTTTTTCTTGTGTTGTTACATTCTCAAGAATAACTTGTTTAATCTCCTCATCTCCAACTAATTCAGACGGAATATAAGGTGTTTTAATGTTAACTTTTGAATTTTTAAGATTTTCTACACTATGCTCATGTGCACGGAATTTATCACGTCTATGTGCTAAATAAACTGTATCAGCAATAGGCTCTAGCATTAATGCCCAATCTACAGCAGAATCTCCACCGCCAAATACCATTACTTTTTTACCTGCAAATTGATTTAAGTCATTGATGAAGTAATAAAGGTTTTTTCCTTCAAAATCTTTCGCTTGCTCCAATTCTAATTTACGAGGCTGAAATGCTCCATTTCCAGCAGTTATAATAATGGTTTTGGAATAATGGACTTCCTTATCTGTAGTGATTTTGAATACACCATCCCCTTGCTTTTCAACCGTTTGAACAGCTTGTTCCAACACAATGGACTGCTCAAATTTTTTCATTTGCTCTTCTAAATTATCTACTAACTCTTGGGCGCGAATTTTTGGGAAGCCCGCAATATCGTATATATATTTTTCAGGATAGAGCGCTGTCAGCTGGCCGCCAAGTGTAGGGAGACTTTCGATAATCTTAACGGTTGCTTGTCTCATCCCTCCATAGAAAGCAGTGAACATTCCAACTGGCCCACCACCAATAACTGTTATATCATAAATGGTTTGATTTTCTTCCAATTTTCTAAAACCCTCCTACAAAAAGATTCAATCTACAAGCTATCATATCATAATGATTATGATTTCTCACTTTTTTAAACTTAGTTTTTTTAGTAATCTAGGTCCACACTTTTCCTTTTTATTAATAGAAAAATTACTATAATTTGTTTTTATTCCGTTATGCTCTATTCATTTTGATTAGTGGTACAAATATAAAAAAATTTAGTGTTTAAGAGAGTTAAGCACCTAGTTTTTTAGCTTTTTTTGGTATTTTACTAGGAGAAAAGTTCCTCTTTTTAACTATTTATGAATAAATTCTTTGAATATGGGAAATGAATAGTTTTGGGAGGAGTGAAAAATATGAATTTTTATAAAAGGTTTTTTAGAAGAGTAGGAATGGTGCTACTTTTTATGGCAGCTCTACTAACTACATTTCAGTCAATATCAGGTGTTAAGGCAAGTGCGATAAATTTTAGTAATAATAATTATGAACAATCAGAGGCAAGCGAGACGAACGGTCAGTTTGATCATACAATAAAGCAAATTGGGGTAGCATTAAAGAGTTTTAAAAAAGCATTGGTGGAGAAAACACAAATCTCCTCCAGTAAAGAGGTAGCGGGGAAGCCACCATTGTTGGAAAATATGAAAGATTGGTCACAATATCCAACAAGGCGAGTTGTAGCGACTGGTTATACGGCTGGATATGAATCAACTGGGAAGAACCCAGGTCACCCCCAATTTGGGATTACGTATTCAGGTGTAAAAGTAAAAAGAGATTTATATAGTACCATTGCAGCAGATACAAGTGTATTTCCGATTGGGACAATTCTTTTCATCCCTGATTATGGATTTGGAGTAGTTGCTGATACTGGTTCAGCAATTAATGGAAATAAAGTAGATTTATACTATGAAACAGTACAAGATGTCTATAGCCAATGGGGAAAGAAAACACTAGATGTATACATAGTAGAAATGGGTAAAGGTAAATTAACAGAAGAGACATTAAGTGCATTGAATGAAGAAGAATCGATGCAAGTATTCCGTCAACAGTATACGAAAGCAGAAAATAAATAAGCAAAATACATCACACATAAATCCAAAAGGATGTCCTAAAAAGACAGTATTCCAAGCAAATGTACATAACTTGTTTGGAATACTGCCTCTAAGGCATCCTTTTTTATATAAATACTTTTATAAGTAGGAGCTGTTAATAAATAAGCATATGTAATAGCAGCGTTAATAAGATGCCCGTTATTCCTCCGAAAAACACCTCTATAGGTTTATGTCCCAATAATTCTTTTAATTCTTTTCTTTTTTCTTGTTCTGGTTTGTTTTGCCATCCCTTTGCATCATTTAAAAATTTATTAAAATCGTTTACTAAGCGATTTAAAACGATTGCTTGTTCCCCTGCTTGCCTTCTTACACCAGTAGCATCAAACATGGTGATAATGGCAAAAATCGCTGCAACAGCAAAAATCGGTGAATCCAACCCTGTTTGAAGAGCAATAGCAGTTGAAAGGGCAGTTACAGCAGCTGAATGAGAGCTTGGCATGCCTCCAGTACTAGTTAACAGAGACCAATCAATTTTTTTGGTAACAAAAAAAGTAATCGGTACTTTGACAAATTGTGCGAAAAAAATTGCAATTAGGCTCGCAAATAAAGGGAAGTTAGCTAGTAATTCCATAAATAACACCTCATCATTTCTGTTGTAGAATCTGTACTTTTAGTATGTATACCTTATTTAACGCATTACTAATCTTTCATAATAAGGAATATTAATGGAAATAAGGAGGTAGACAGTGGAGCATAGAAAATAAAGAGTGGAATGATTTTTCTCTGTATTTATTTTTTCTGCGCGATTGAGAGAAGAAAATGTATTCCATTTTTTAAATTATTGAGGACAGCATTATCCTTGCTTATAAGGAATGTTTCCACTTATCTTATTATAACATAACCAAATATCGTGCTTTCTACTTAAAATCGAAAAAAATCCGTTAATATTTTAAGGTTGAAAGGAAGAAAAGTAATTAGGTATACGAAATGTTGTATAAATTCGTTATAATAAAGGAAGAAATAGAATGGAGGAATGGAAATATGTTTTCTTATCACAAAGAATGGGATTTTCAAAATAACCATGAAAGTATTATTGTCGGCCTTTTTGACAAATCTATTAAATTAGAAGGAAAGCTTCAGCAATTAGATGAACTTTTTGATGGAGAGTTAACCACTCTAGTAAAAGATGGAGATATTTCAGCAAAGAAAAAATCCATTACTGTTATACATACTTTTGGGAAAATTGGAGCAAAACGAATTATTTTTGTTGGATTAGGAAAAGAAAAAGAGCTTTCTTTTGACGAACTTAAAGAAATATTTGGGGCAACATTTAAACGTATTACAAAAGAAAAATGGGTGGAAACGGCCATTTATTTAGATTCCTTTGTTACGGAAGAAAATGAAGCAGAGGATGTTGCTCATGCATCTAGTGAGGCATTTGGTCTAGCAACCTATGAATTTGTCGGCTATAAGCAAAAGTCAAATGAGCCAGAAAAGAAGATAGAGGAAATAACGGTATATAGCAACGCGGAAGAAGAGGCAGTTTCGGCAGCACTTACAGTAGGGTATGTGTATGGACAGGCGACAAACTCAGCACGTACACTCGTTAATCTACCAGGCAATATGTTAAAAGCTACAGATTTAGCTAATTATGCATTAGAATTAGCAGGAAAATATGGATTTGAAGCAGAAATTTTAGAAAAAGAAGATATGCTAAAGCTTGGTATGGGTGCACTCCTTGCAGTTAACCAAGGTTCAACAGAGCCACCTAAAATGATTGTGCTGAAATACCAGGGAAAAGAAAAGTGGGAAGATGTAATAGGCTTAGTAGGAAAAGGAATCACTTTTGATACAGGCGGCTATTCTATCAAGACAAAAACAGGTATTGTCGGCATGAAAACAGATATGGGTGGAGCAGCAGCTGTCCTTGGTGCAATGGAAGTTATTGGTGAACTAAGACCAGAACAAAATGTTGTTGCAGTAATTCCATCGACTGATAATATGATAAGCGGCCATGCATTTAAACCAGATGATGTTATTACATCGATGAGTGGAAAAACGATAGAAGTATTAAATACAGACGCAGAGGGACGCTTAGTTTTAGCAGATGCGGTAACCTATGCGAAACATCATGGCGCTAATTATCTTGTTGATGTTGCAACGCTCACTGGTGGTGTAATTACGGCACTAGGTATGGAAACAACAGGGGCAATGACGAACAATGAATCTTTATTTGAAAAAGTGTTAGAAGCTTCTTATGAAGCTGGAGAGCAAATGTGGAGACTACCTATATTTGAAAGCCATAAAAAATTGGTACGTAATAGTCCAATAGCTGATTTAAATAATTCACCAGGAGGTGCTGGCCATGCGATTATGGGTGGCGCATTTATTGGCGAATTTGCAGAAGAAACTCCATGGGTACATTTAGATATTGCTGGAACTTCTACACAAAGTAAAGCAACAGATTTAGGCCAGCCAGGTGCAACTGGTGCAATGACAAGAACCCTTGCGCTATTTGTAGAAAGATTTGAAAGTACGAAATAACAATAGCAAAATAAAAATAAGCAGCAAAAGAACCCCGTCCATTTTTAGTGAGGGGGTTCTTGGCTTATAATTAAATGGGAGTACTATGAATTCTAAGCCAATTTTCCATTGGTTCTGGCATATGTGAATGTGCAACGAGACCTGCATGACCTCCTTCAAATAAAACAAAGGATTTATCTTTGCTTGAGACAAGATTCATGATTGGTTCACAGAGGGAACTTGGAACAAGGGGATCATTCTTTGTTGAAAATACGAGAAGATTGGATTCGATTTTTGATAAATTAACTTCTTCTCCATGAATGGTTAATCCACCCTCAATCATTTTATTGTCCCTTACAAAGTCGTTCATAAGTTGCTTAAGTGTTGCTCCGGCAACTGGAATGTGATCCAGTGTCCATTTATTCATCCTTGCCCATTTTTCCGTGTAGTTTTTCTCCCCAGAGCGATTTAGAAGAGCTAAATAATGACTAAAGGACACAGGTGCCACAAGCAGCCTAGTCCCGTATTTTACCGATTCTGGAGGAATAACTCCCATTTTATCAATAAGTTTATCAAAGTGTAATTCCTCTTCGCGAAGTGCTTTTAGCCAATTATCGTAATCTGGAAAAGCAGAAAAATCGATTGGAGAAACGGCAAGGACGAGATTTTTTATATTAGCATTATCTAATGCGGAGAATATAGTAGCAAGTGTACCTCCTAGACAAAAGCCAATGACGGTGAAGGAATCTGAGTCTGCATGTCGCATTGCCCGATTGAATCCTGGTTGAATATACTTTGTTATATAATCATCAATTGTTAGATGGCGATCTTCATATGCTGGTATCCCAAAATCGATTAAATATGCATCATATCCTGCATTATTAAATGCCTCAATTAAACTCATGGAAGGGCCTAAGTCGAGAATATATGGTTTATTGACAATAGAATAAATAAGATAGATAGATTCTTTGAATTTTCTTTTTTTGGAAGGGTAGTACCATAATGTCGCTTTATTTTTTTTCCATATTGCATACCTTTCTGTTTGTCCAACAACTGGGTCATATGATAATGTATGAATAAAATTTGCTAGATTTTTTTTTGCCATAATTATATCGCCTGATTAGGAAAAGTGGAGTGGCTGATTTCATCTTTTTGTAATTCTAATTGTTGTTTTGCTTGTGATAATTCATATTGCAGTGTGGAAATTCTTTGTTCTTGTTCTGTCATTTTATTTGATAACTGTAAGGAATAATCATCGGATGGACTAAAGCTTAATTGCTCTATTAATTGCTTTACTTCTCTCATCATATTAGTCAATTCATACAATTGATCATCAAGATTATCAATTTTCTCTTCTGATTGAATAATTAATTGGGTAGCATTTGCTAAATCTGTTTTGGTAGGAAGATTGATATAATTACTTAATTGTTCTGAGTAGTTTTGAATCTGATCAAGCTTGTTTGTTAATGGGTTTGTTTTTGTACTTGTAAAATCAATGATAGACATTTGATTTAAACTATTTTTGATTCGGTTATTTATCCGATATTGCAGTAGGTTTCCACCTTTTTTTAATAACTCATAAAAGTCGATTGTAACATGAGCCATTTTCTTATCCCTCTTTCTTTTCTTTTTTTGAACATCTACAGAAGCTTTTTACAGTATGGAAGAAAGTCCACCATCAATAGCGATAATTTGTCCAGTGATATAATTAGATGCTTCTCCTGATAAAAGAAGAATGATTCCGTCTAAATCATTTAGTTTACCTAAACGTCCTGCTGGAATTTTTGCACTAATTTGCTTTTTATGATTTTCGAATACTGTCGTTATTTTTGTTGGAAAAAATCCTGGGGCAATCGCATTTACTTGAATATTGTATGGTGCTAATTTAATTGCTAATTCTTTTGTTAACGTAATAAGAGCCCCTTTACTAGTGTTATATGCTATCGCGTCTAATAGCTGTGGTGGTGTCCCGCTAAATGCCGTAACAGAGGAAATATTAATGATTTTGCCGTGGTTTTGTTCTGCCATTTTTTTAGCGACTGCCTGTGAAAATAAAAAAGTCCCTTTAACATTTACATCGAGTACATTGTCCCATTTGTCCTCAGGGTAATCTAAAAAAGGCGCAATCCAAGAAGTGCCACTGTTATTAACTAAGATATCAATTGTTCCGAATTTCTCGATTGTTTTACTAATAACCTGTTCAATATCCTCTTTTTGGGAAACATCGCAAGACAGGGCTAACACATTAATTCCTTTATCCTGTAATTTAGCAGCTGTTTTTGCACATTGCTCTACATTTCTAGAACAAATGACGATATTTGCCCCTGCATTTCCTAATGTGTCTGCCATTTGTTCTCCTAACCCACGACTACCTCCAGTAATGATTGCTGTTTGATTCGTTAAATCAAATAGTGAATTCATTTTATTTACCATTCCTCCTGCTACATCTATTCCATATAGTATAGACAAGCAATGTCCTAAGGGTGAATAAATTGATGGATTTACCTATGCCTAACCTGTATCTCACTTTAAATGTTCGTCTACATGATTTAGTTAAATTAGAGAGAATTCATGTTAGAAGAAATTTAGCTGTTAAAGGCAATAGCCCAGTCCAAAAAGGGGACATTCGCATAGAAAATAGAGTAGAGAGAAAAAAGTATAAAGAGAGTGGAGGTAATTGCGAATGATGCACGGTTATCCATATCGATATCAATATCCGCAACAAGATTCAAGAGTTTGGTTTGCAGCACCATTTGTGGGTGGCTTATTAGGAGGAGTTCTAGGAGGAGCTTTAGTAAGACCTAGACCGTTCTATGGTCCAGTACCATATGGACCTGTTCCGTATGGACCAGTGCCTTATGGACCGTATCCTTATTACTAAAAAGCAAATTTGAAATTTTATACATGTTTGTAAAGACGATTTAGTGTGACCTGGTTTTTGATTCTTTCAGTCTGCACCTATAAGCAGTCTGAAAGAATCCATTAGCAAAAATTTTTTACCGCCATCTTAATTGAACAGATAAAAAGCAGCAATTGGGAGGATTATTTTTGTGATCAAAGTTTAATGTTAAGCCATCTGGATTATAGGAAATTTTAGGTGTTTCCTTCATACCAATAGATTTAAATAATTGTTCCATTGTATCTGTTTTAGATAATTGGGCTGCACTCATTATGTTTTTAGAGAATTCGTAGGAATTAGCTAACTGCTTTATACAGGCTTCGGCATCGGATAAAAGATTTAATGTGTCTTTAGCAGAATCAATAAACTTAGCAGGATTTACTTCAGGAAATTCACGAAAATAGATAGGATAATGAAGATATGGATGGAATGCTGCAGGAGTATACGTATTGCGGTGATAAAAAAGGGCTTGGTACATACTGGACATTCCTTTCGTACAGAATAATCAATCATTTCACTTCTTAAAGCCTATTCTTAATAGAAGTAAAATATGTATCGAGAGAAAAATAAAGACTTGAGATCATTTACAGGTTAAAATAACCGTTCATGATTTCAAGTCTTTATATAGTCTTTTCTTATATTCATGGGAATCATGGTATAATTAAATGCCTGTTCCCTATGGATAAGTCAATCATGGATTAAGCCTTGCTTCCTGTATCTTAGGAAAGCTAATTCCACGCCATACGTCTTACTTAAAAGTTGTGGCGGTGTTCGATTAGGTCAATTGTTCCGAGCACGATGTGGGCTAGTCCAAAACCGAACACTGTATTGGAGATCATCGAATCAATTTTTCGATTTTGCTTCATTACCATTCCGGCTGTTGTAACAGCTGTTCCAAGGACAGTAGGGATTAATCCTTCACGAATATGCGTCATTTTGTGGCACTCCTCTAATGGATTTGGTCCTAAGAAAGGACTTGATTATTATTCGCTATTAGTTCATTGTTTACCCTATCCTAAGCAACAGTTAGTAATGGGAAATGATGGACTCATTTTTCCCTTGCGGCTGCCTCTTTTGCCTGTTTTAAATCATCTCTAATTGTTACATCCGCCATTGGTATTTTACTATTATATGCAGCACGAATAATAAGCTGTCCTGCAACTGGAGAAGTTAAGAAAATAAAAGCAATCGCAAGAATTAAGCGAGAATTAAAAATTTGTTCTGCCTGAAAAAAATAAAGACATACACCAAGAAGGATACACATTACCCCTAGAGTTGCTGATTTGGACGCTGCATGGCTTCTTGTGTAAACATCTGGAAGGCGCAATACTCCAATGCTTGCAACAAGGCTTAACAGGGCTCCAAGGAGAATAAGAACAGCGATAATAATGTTAATGATTGTCTCGGTCATTTTCGATAATTTCTCCTTTCTCTAGATACTTAGAAAAAGCTACTGTCCCGATAAAAGCTAAAATACCTATGAGAAGAATAACTTCCAAAAAGGCTGACGTTTTTAATACTACTGATAAAATAGCAGTAATAGCTACTAGGTTTATTCCGATTGCATCAAGAGCAACCACTCTATCAGGAGTGGTTGGTCCCTTTACAACCCGATAAATAAATAAAATGGTTGAGATAGAGACGATAAATAAGGATATGTTCATGATAGTTTGGAACATTAAATACTCACCTCTTGTATGGCTTTTTCAAAGTTATGTTTGATACTACTAATCGTTGCCTCTTTATCACTAATATCCATGGCATGAATATAGAGAATTTTATTATCCTCTGAAATATCCACTACAAGTGTTCCAGGTGTTAGGGTAATTAGATTACAAAGTACAGTTATTTCCCAATCCTTCGTTAATTCCGTTTCCAATGCAAAAATTCCCGGTGTTACCTTCAGCTTTGGCTGTAGAATAACCTTTAATACTTCAATATTAGAAAGGATTAGCTCTCTCAAGAAGATACCTAAAAGCTTTAAAATGGAGACAACCCGGTATAAATAAAACTTATCTGAGAAAAATCTTCTTGTAATATAGATAAGAATCAAGCCAATTATGAACCCGATTAGAAACGTATCTGGAGCGAAGGAGCCTTTCAGAAACATCCAAATAAAACTGATAAGAAAATTTAATAATAATTGAAATGCCATCGTTATCACTCCTTTAATACAGCATGTATATAGTTTTCAGGCTGAAGCAGATTCTCAGCAGCTAAAGAAATATAGGGTGAAAGCACCTCTGCCCCAATTCCGATAAAGACAGAAAGAAGAACTAGTATACAGCCGGGTAATAAAAGTGTTCTTACAGGCTTTTTCATCACATTATCTGATTCTTCTCCCCAAAACCCTTTTACAAATATTTTAATGACAGAAAGTAATACAAAGAGACTTGATAGAACGACAATAAAGCTTCCAATATAATTACTTGCTTCAAATGCTCCTTGTATAATAAGTAATTTTCCGACAAAGCCACTTAGTGGTGGAATCCCTGCTAGACCTAGTGCTGCAAGGAAAAAGGTCCAAGCTAGGAGAGGATATTTTTTCATTAACCCGCCCATGTACTTTAAATTGCTAGTACCAGTAATATAAATCATGACGCCAATTAATAAGAAGAGAGCTCCTTTTATAATCATGTCATGTAAAAGATAAAAAATGGATCCGGTAAGGGAAACAGCATTAAAGGTGGAGAATCCAAACAAGATTACCCCAATTGCAGTAACGATATTATAGATAATTATTTTTTTTACGTCGTTATAAGCAATAGATCCAATAGCCCCTAAAATTATGGTTATAAGGGAAAGAATGCCTAATAGCGAAAAGACGTAAGAATCTTCGTAAAAGAATAAGGAGTAAGTTCGGACAATGGAATAGACTCCTACCTTTGTTAATAATGCTCCAAATAATGCAAGAATAGGAATTGGCGCTGCATTATAAGAGCCGGGAAGCCAGAAAAATAATGGAAAAATAGCTCCTTTTAATCCGAATACGATTAGAAAAAGGACAGCAATTACTGTTAATATTCCAGCTCCTCCTATTTCGCTAATGCGCTCTGAGATAAAAGCCATATTTAATGTACCCACGACAGAATAAAGGTAGGCAACAGCTATAACAAAGAGTGCAGATGCAACAACATTTACAATTATATATTTTACTGTTTCTCTTAACTGGACTTTTGTGTTTCCAAGAACGAGTAGTACATAGGAAGCCATTAACATTACTTCAAAGAATACAAATAGATTAAAGATATCGCCAGTTGAGAACGCACCAATAACGCCAACTAAAAGAAATTGAATAATGGAGTAATAAAAGTAAGATTCCCTTTCTCTCTCCATTCCTTTAAAGGAATAAATGATGCAACAAAATGCAATAATGTTTGTAGTTAGCACAAGTAGTGCAGATACCATATCTGAAACAATGGTTATTCCAAAAGGAGCATCCCAATTACTCAAATTTACTGTTTGAATTCCAGCATTTTTAATTTGTTCAATCATAGATAATGTAACAATAATGGAAACACTAATGCTTAATAAGGAAAAAATGCGTTGTAAAATGATTTTCTTATAGAAGAAAATCAAAATAATTCCCGTTAATAAAGGAATTAAAATTGGAAATAGAATTAAATTACTCATACTTTTTCCCTCTCAATTTCTCCATATTATCTGTCCCTAATTCTTGATAAGTTCTGTAAGCAAGCACTAATAAGAAAGAAGTAACACCAAAGCTAATAACTATGGCTGTTAATATTAACGCTTGAGGTAAGGGATCAGCATAACTTTCTGCGTGCTGTCCCAATAGAGGGGCAGCACCCTTTTTAAGTCCACCCATTGTTAATAATAATAAATGAACCCCATGACTAAGAAGTCCTGTTCCAATAATAATGCGCAATAGGCTCTTAGAAAGAATTAAATAAGTCGCACACATAAACAAAATTCCGATTATAAATGCCATTAAGAATTCCATTAGTCATCCTCTCCAATCGTTTGAATAATGGTCATTGTAACGCCTACTACTACTAAAAAAACACCGAGATCAAATAACGCAGCAGTATGAAGAGACGTTTCTCCTAATAAAGGCAAATGCGCATGTTTATTAAAAAAATGCGTTAAAAATGGTTTGTTAAATAATACGGCAATCATACCTGTTAAGGTACTTATTAACAGGCCAATTGCAGTAACATAGATAAAATTTATCGGGAAGATTTTCTTCACAAATTTTATATCATAAGTAATAAGTAATAGAACGATTGCTCCACTTGCCATTAATCCACCTATAAATCCTCCACCTGGTGTATAATGCCCAGCAAAAAAGAGATCAACAGAGTATAGGAGTATCAGAAAAACAATGACTTTTGTGATGGTTTGTAAAACTAAATTATTTATTTTCATTTTTCTTTCCCCCCATTCTCAAGGTTATCATGGAATAAATACCAATTGCAGCAATGGAAAGCACCGCTATTTCAAAGAGCGTATCAAATCCCCTGAAATCAACTAAGATTACATTTACCATATTTTCTCCTGCCGCTTTTAAATACGTATTTTCCACATAATATTGAGAAATGGAATCGAATAGTTTTGTGCTATAGGAAGCAATTGCAATAAGCATAATAACGAGTCCTACTAACACAGAAATTACTGCATTGGACAATTTAAAAGGAATACTTTCTTTTTTTCGTGCGTTCCGTGGTAAATGATAAAAACATAGTAAAAATAAGGCGACTGATACTGTTTCAATTACCAATTGTGTCAATGCAAGATCTGGTGCCCGAAATACTACATAGAATAAAGAAACCGTATATCCGACTGCACCTAAAAGAATAATGGAAGTTAACCGTGATTTAGAGAACAAAATAGAAATAGCTGAAACAACAAGAACAAGTGACAAAACTACTTCATAGCCTCCAATTGGCGCAAGTCGAAGCGTATCAATTGTAAATCCATCCTTTGCAAATAAAGTATAGGATAGGATAAGGATAAAAAAGGTGAAGATATAAAATAAATAGGTTCGAAGGGAACCAGTCATATATCTGTTTGTCATCCTACTAAATAGATTTTCTGTTTCCCCAAATAATTTATCATATATCGAATTCCATATAACAGGAATAGATTGATAAATAACAGCCCATTTTCTAACAGTTAAATAAAGGATTGTCCCAAATACAATGACACCAATCGTCATAAATAGTTCTGGTTCGAAACCATGCCAATGATAGATATGAAGATCATATACGCCTCCGCCATAAATGGAAGTTATAGCAGGAGATAGAATGGTATTTGCTAGTAACCCTGGGAACAGTCCGAATACTAGAACAAGAGATACTAATACAATTGGTGAAATTAGCATACCCATTGGTGCTTCATGTGGCTTAGTAGATAATTTTTCCGGTTGATATCTCCCTGTAAAGGTTTTAAAGACTAGAATCATACTATACACGAATGTAAAGATGCTACCGATCCATGCGATAATGGGTAACAGAACTCCCCAAGTATCTAATTGAAACATATTGAATTCACGAATGTTCAACATGCTCGCAAAAAACATCTCCTTGCTTAGAAATCCGTTAAATGGAGGAATTCCAGCCATGGATAACGAGCCAATCAAAGCAATGGCAAATGTGATTGGCATTATTTTCATTAGTCCACCTAAACGACGAATATCTCTTGTCCCGGTTTCATGATCAACAATACCAACCATCATAAACAAACTACCTTTAAATGTGGCATGGTTGACAAGATGGAAGACTGCCGCTGCCGTTGCAACATAATAAACACTATCATTATTATAATGTGCTCCAGCAGCACCAATTCCTAATAAAGACATAATCATACCAAGCTGACTAATTGTTGAATAGGCAAGAAGTCCTTTTAAGTCCACTTGCTTTACAGCAAAGAATGAACCGTACAAAAGGGTGATAATCCCGACAAGTGATACAATCCAAATCCAATAACCAGAAACTGCAAATACAGGGCTTAAGCGTGCTACAAGATATATCCCAGCCTTTACCATCGTAGCGGAGTGCAAGTAGCTGCTGACTGGAGTTGGAGCTTCCATGGCGTCTGGTAGCCAAATGTGGAATGGGAATTGTGCAGATTTTGTAAAAGCACCAAGTAAGATACAAATCATAGCCAATATGAATAACGGATGGGAAATGATAGATTCTTGTTGGACGATAGTAATAATTTCTGAAATGGTAAATGACCCGGTCATAATATAAAGCAGGATTATTCCAGCTAATAAAGAAAGTCCTCCAAATACCGTAATTGCCATTGATTTAATAGCCCCATAACGAGAATTACTTCGATTATTCCAAAAACCGATTAGAAGAAAAGAAGAAATACTTGTAATTTCCCAGAACATATACAGAGCAATTAAATTATCTGATAATACAACTCCAAGCATAGCCCCCATAAATAAGAGAAGATACACGTAGAATTGATTAATCTTTTCTTTGTTTTTATCCAAATAATAGATGGAATAAAGAATGACAAGTGCGCCAATTCCAGATATTAAAAGAGAAAATAGCATTCCAAGACCATCTAATTTTACTGAAAAGTCAATACCTAATGATGGAATCCATGCAATCGATTCTGTTTTTGCCTGTAAATTGGACGTCGCTCCAATATTGCTACAGAAATAAATAAACAGTAGAATGGGCAGTGGTAATATAAACCATCCCGTATGTACTTTTTTCATCAATTTATATGCAATAGGAATCAATAGAGTGTATAAAAATGGTGAAAGTACAACCCAGTGAAGAATAGACAAATTAAACCCTCCTTAAACAAAATCTAAATAAAATGACTTTGAAAATGAATGAACATGATAAAGTATAACGCAAAAAAAACCGCTATGCACATAGGAAACTTGAAAATTATTGGACAATTAACTTTGCTATTAAATAGGAAGAAACAGGTCTAAAACTGCAAAAAAATTTTTTTGTTTTTTTGTGTAAAACACCCACCTTTTTGCTCAAACTAATGGAGAGGTGGTTAAATAGATGAATATAAAACCAAAAATATGTATTTCCATTTGTATATTTTCTTTTTGCCTCTTAGTAGGGATTTTCTTGAATAGCTTTCAAAAAAGAGAATTTTATTCATTAGATGAGCTCTTACTTCTAGAAGATGAAGACTCCCTTTTTCTAGAAGAAACGATGGTTCCCTTTCAACCAAGAGAATATATACGCAAAATAGCAGTAGAATAAAGCTTTAAATAAGAGGGACAGCCTTAATATCAGGGGTGTCCCTCTTTTATGTTTTACATTGCCTAAAAAAATATGTGTAGGAAGAAGATTTTTTAATGGGTCATTCGCGAGGAAATAATTGCTGAGTGAACTGGTATAAAAAGTCTTGAAAAAAACTCCCGAAAAAATACAGAAAATTAAAAAGGTTAAGTGATATTCTGTTATAATAATAAGTAGATAAATATCGGAATCAGCTTAAGGATAAACAAAAAATGGAGATATTCTTCAAAAAGGAAGAACTGCTAAAGACGCACGATTCATGTGAAATATCGATGAAAAAGAAGGTGAAAGAATGGAAAAGCAACAGTATTTATTTATTGACTTTGAATTCACCATGCCAGAGAAAAGTATTAAGTTTAAGGGGTTTTATCCTGAAATTATTGAGGTTGGTATCGTAGCCGTTGTAGATGATTCAATAAGGGAACAGTTTTCTTCTTATGTAGCACCCCGTAAGTTTTCAACACTCTCAAGGAGATGCAAATCTTTTCTACATATTTCACAAGAACAAGTAAATAATGGGATGTCATTCAATGGTTTAATGAAAAAACTGGAGAAAGTTTGCGCAGGATATCAAAATACCATTGTTACATGGGGAAATATGGATATGAAAGTGCTGAAGGATAATTGTCAGAAAGCACACATTCCATTTACGCTTCATTGTAAGGAAGTAGATTTGTCCATGGAATATAAGCGCTTTTTTGGAGATAAAAACCAAACGGGCTTATGGAAAGCAGTTAGGGAGTATGGGAGGGAAGGAACAGGAAAACATCATCGTGCGCTAGATGATGCATTAACCACATACCATATTTTCAAACTTGTGGAACAAGATAAAAAATATATGGGGAAGTCCAATCCACCAACAATAGGAGATTTAATTGACATGTCCAAATTACTTAATAAGTTTGCTTAAAAAAGACGAAGATATCATTCCTCGTCTTTTTTTATTTGAACTTCTATTGTAATGCTTAAGATAACTTATAAAATTCTGCATTAAGTATTTCTAAGTTTTTCAAGCTTAGCGCAGCAAATTCTGAATCGTCTTTTTGAAGCTCTTGACGCATTTTTTCTAAAGCTACTTGCAAGGATTGGTTATAAGCGGGGATTGTTTCCTCCGAATATAGCTTAACCATCTTTTTGGGAGCATTCATTTGTTCCCGATAGGAAAGTGCTTTTCGTTCATGAAAAATCTCTACCATTGCTTCTTTCGGATGATGTAAATCTCCCTGCATTGGATGTTTTAATACAGCAAGTACACGCACTAAATAACTTTGTGGTCGTATATCTGTTATTTCCCCTATATATTTTCCCGTTTTATAAAAGGCGGTCACGATAGAACCGATAGGTAGTTCTGACAAGAAAATCCCTCCATCTGCTATTTCCTTTTATAGTATCATAAATAATCTTTTTTTGATAAACGAGAATAAACTGCATATTAGTGAAGTTTTTTCAAATACTAATACCAAACCGTCTATGGAGGAAGAAAGATGAAAAAACTGTGTTTATTGGCGATTATTCCCCTTTTCCTATCCGGTTGTGCGGCAGGTGAAGTTACAAAAGTAAAAGTAGTCATGTATAATGATGTGGGCGATTCTTTAGGAACAATCGAGCTACAAGAACAATCGGCAGGAGTGAAGTTAGCACTTGATTTAAAAGGCCTAACTCCAGGGATTCATGGTATTCATATTCATGAGACAAATAAATGTGATGCCCCTGATTTTAAATCTGCAGGAAATCATTTTAATCCAGACAATAAAGAGCATGGATTGCTACATCCAGAAGGTGCCCATGCAGGTGATTTACCTAATATTTTGGTGAAAGAAGATGGCACAGTAAAAGCAGAGCTTATGGCGCCACAAGTAACACTTAGAGATGGTAAAACATCATTGTTTTCAAAGGAAGGAACTTCTATTGTTATTACAGAACAACAGGATGATGGAATGACACAACCAGCCGGTGATTCTGGTGAAAGAATTGCATGTGGTGCTATAAAGAAGAAATAGAAAAAAGACGAGGCTGAGACAAAACTAAATAACTAATCTTTAAAGACGAACAATCTCTAATTCAGCTCTTAAATATAGTCAAGTGTAAAACTAAGTCGTTCCATTGCGCTACAGACACTCGATGCGCCGGGGAGGAAGCTGAGCCTCCTCGCTGCGAGGGCACTGAAAAAGTCTGGTTCTCCACATAAAATGAGGTTTTATTTATTTGAAAGCGAATAATAAGTTGGTTTGGAGAGGCGTCCGCTCGACTCCTACGGGAGATGTGAGAAAGTCCGAGACCCTACAGGAGCGTGAGCTGTGAAGCGGCTCGGCGCTCGCCCCAATGAG
>NZ_JVDT01000200.1 GCF_001076885.1 Bacillus sp. 522_BSPC | reverse complement strand
GACAAAAAGGATATTTATTCTCCCACAAACATTTTACTCATACCACTTATCTCTGCAATCGGCATCGTATCATGGATTAATAGCTTTGTTGCTTCCTCAATTCGTACTTTATTTAAATATTCATTAAATCCTTCGCGATTATTAGATGCAAAATAGCTTGATAAATACGTAGGGTTAAAATGAAAATGGTTTGCTACATCGGTAAGGGTAAGTGGTTCTGCATAATGATTCTGGATATATTCCAACATCATTTTCATATTTGACTTAGATGAATGATGGTTTTTTTCGTGAATGGCTTTTTTGACTTCTGAAAGGAATTGATGCATAAGTTCCACAACCTCACCTGCTGAACCCGCTTCATCGATTGAATTAAAATACTTAAATTTTTCATTCTCCAATTCATTTACATCATAACCCATATTGTTGAGGAGAACCGTTATCGTAAATATAATGTTTTCATGGAAAGATTTATATTCAAACACGTCCGTTGTAAAAAAAGTCAAAAACTCTGTTATATATTTCTGTAAATAATCAAAGACAATTTCAAAGCGCTCATGCTTAAATTCATTTGTAAACCAGTCCAAATTAAACGAGGGGATTTTAACAGCCTCAGTCGGCATTGTTTCTTGATACAATACGTTTTCTTCCGGAAAATAAAAACGATAATTCAGCATGGGCTTTATCTCATTTTTATACACGTTACCCACCTCATAAAAATCATTAAAACCTTTGCTTATGGCAAAACAAGCTTCATTCTCACTATTCGCTAACTGTTTAGAAAGATCTAGAACTTTAATAAGCTCTTTATCATTTATGTTGATAAGAAACACAATGACATGTGGTTCACCATGAAAACTGTAATGCACAGCATCTTTCAGTTGATCATTAAAGACGGAGATAAGCTTATCTTTAAAATATTCATCTCCTTTAGTAGGAAAATCTACTGCCAATAAATAAAAAGTAGAATGCGGAAAAACTTCTGAAATCAAATTGGGATCAGATGTATCCTGATAGCCTGAAAGTAACCGATCCATTAAGTAAGTAACTGAAATAGAGCAATCCTTGTTCTTTATAGATTTCTGTGAAACCGGTATCTTGCTTACAGCTGTTTTTAATACCTTTAGTAGACCTTCAGCATCGAGCTTTGGCTTTAAAATATAGTCAACAACACCATGCTGGAAAGTTGATCGAACATAATCAAATTCTGCAAAACTGCTCAGAATAATGATTTGAATATGAGGATATTTTGCCTTCACAATTCTTGTCAGTTCTTCCCCATCCATTATTGGCATCACAATATCAGTTAATATAATATGCGGGTTTGTCCGCTCAATTAATTCAAGTGCTTCTTGTCCATTTGATGCTTCACCGATTACTTGAAAACCTTCCTTCTCCCAGTTAATATAATGCTTTATCCCTTGTCTTATTAAGTTTTCATCATCGACAATAAGTGTTCGATATAGTTCTACAGATTTCACATTCATCCCTCCCCATAAGAGACAATCAGTTAAGTGAATATAGTTCTCATTTTATTATACACTCTTATTAGAAGAGACGAATGACAAAATATGCATCCATTTTCGAGCCCCTGAAAGAAACTCCATTTGAATGTTTAGTAAAGGCTGTTTTTGCATACTTTGTTGTTTTTAATTCAGTGCTATAGGTGAAAATTAGTTTGGTTCCATTGCGCTCCAGACACACGATGCACCGGGGAGGAAGCTGAGCCTTCTCGTCTTCGCCTGCAGGGTTCTCAGCCTTTCCTCTACTTCCCGCAGGAGTCGGGTGTCTGGAGCTATATTTCACTATGAAGTTAAAATCGTATGTAAAAGCAACAATCTTTGCGAAAACAACCTTAATAAATAAAAGGGTTAGAGTGCTTTTATGCGACTCTAACCCTTTTTATTATTTTTCAATTTTAACAGACCATTTTCCATCTGCAGTAATAACTAGTCCATAATATCCATCCGTTGACAGTGAGTACCTTTGCGAACCTTGATACGCTCCAATTTCATTTACCATTAAATCAGAACCATTTAGCAAGACTGCAAAGTTACTTGATCCAGAGATTAAAGGTAAACTTATGATTGCCACTTGTAGTATTGAAAAATACGACATCATCACCAGTGCCTTCTAAAGTCGTAGGGGCTTCAGCAATATCAAGTCGAGGAGTTTGATAGATGCTAAAATTCCATTTTCCACCTGCGGTGACGTTTAGATAATAATTACCATCAGCAGGAATCACAGCAACTGTTTTCCCTTTGTAATTTCATATCGTATTAACTAATAGTTCCATGTCATTTCCAGTTTCATCTTGAAGATGTACTGCAAAGTTGGCCCCACCAGTATGAGAACCTTCAAAAATTGCCCAACCAGCTTTAAGTGTAATTACTTCAGTCGCAGTATCACCTGAACCACTTACAGGAACCTTTGATTCTTCAAATACTTTTTTTGCCTGTTCTTTTTCTGCAATTCTTACGTCTAACTTTCTTATAAAACACTAAAGTATTACGTTGGGGCTTTTGTTTAAGCATACATTTTTATTTTCAACTTTCCTAAAGAAACTTTTCATCACTTGGAAAACATTTACTTTTTGCTTGAGGATATAAAAGAGGAACTTCAGGTGTGAATCCCCATTTGAATTCACGTCTGAAGTAATATGATTAACCTTCTTACCCATCAAGAGCGAGTAATTTATCTATTTCCATTGCGGCTTTTTTTAAACCTCCTTCAACACTGACTTGTTCATAGAATATTTGCCTCAAATAGTTTGTATAGATTTCATTTATCTGTTCCCACTCGGGGACTTGTGGCCTTAAATGGGCTTGATCTATGCTCGCAATATAGCTTTTATAATAAGGATACTTATCAAGGATTCCTGAAAATGGAACATGGCGGTTTGTCGGCAACAAGCCTGCTTGTAATAATAGCTTTTGAGGTGTTTCTGTTGTCATCCATTTCATAAAGGTCCATGCAGCTTCACGGTGTTTTGTACCCTTTGTCATCACAATATTTTCCCCACCTAAAATCGAAGAAGATTCTCCATTACCGGGAAAAGGAGCTGAAATTGTTTGTTTATTAATCAAGGCCAGCTCATCATTGGGTTGAACACTATAAAACCAAGGGCCTTCATCTATCATAAAATAATTGCCGCTTCGAATATTTTGCCATGTCTCAGGATAACCGCTCACAATCTGTTTTGGAAGATTAGAATTTCGATATAATTCAACAAGCTTTTTAACGGCTTTAATACTACCCTCACTATCTAAATAACCAGTTGCTCTTGTATAGTTTGGATCTGTTAATTTACCACCGAGTCCATAAAAATAAGGCAAACTTCCCCATGTATGAACATTTAGCATGCCGATCTTTAAGTTATTCTCTTCAACAATCTGAATGAATTCTTCCATTTTTCCAGGTGGAGTTTTCAAGCCAATATCCCTTAATACTTGTCGGTTATAAATAGCAACCTTTGTATTTGTATTTAATGGCAAACCATAATAACGTCCTTCAAATACATTTGATTTTAACGGTGCATCATAAAAACGATTCTTTAATTCATCAAAATCATCAAATCTACTAACAGGATATAAAAGTTTCAGGTCAGCAAATTTAGGCATCCATGTAATATCCATTCTTATAATATCCGGGGTGCTATTAACGGATGCTCTGCTAATAAGAGATGACATTAATTGTTTATTATATGCTTGACGGACAGGCTTTACATCGATTTCAGGATGTTCTTGTTCAAATAATGGAATCACTTCATTTTCAAATATCTTTGTTTCCTGTTCACTATACGTATGCCAAATTTCAATTTTTTCATTCACTTGATCTTCTGCTATTTTGGCAGGGCTGCGTTCATCAATAATGGTTTGATTTGTGCAACCGATCATAACGCCCAATAAGGCAAACCATAAAATTAATTGGAATTGACGCATTTTGCATTCCCTTCCTCTTTCTTACTTTTGATGCTGCATTCTAAAATCTCCTGGGGATGAGCCTGTTACTTTTTTAAACAGCTTGCTAAAGTATTTCACATCATTAAAACCAGCATTCCCTGCTACTTCATAAACTTTTAGAGAAGTATGAACCAATAGTTCTCTAGCTTTTTTTATTCGAAGGTCAATTACATAATCAATAAAGTTTTGCCCTAGAAATCGTTTGAACAAGATACTGAAATAATTTCTGCTTATATGAATATGATCGGCAACATGTTGAAGCGTCAATTCCTGTGTATAATGTTTATGAATAAAATCAAGGGCTTTATCTATTAACTCATTATCTGTATTTGACTTCATTTTCTGGTCTGTAATATATTGGTCACATGCTTCGAATCCCTTTAAGAGATATTCATTCAGATCATTCAGTGACTCGGATCTTTCAATTTCTGAGCATCGATCAATTAAAAATGAGTACTCTATCCGCTCCATAAATAGTGTTGTTAAAATGTCACATGCCTCTTTCTTAATGTCAGTAGGTGTCATTTGTTCACTTCGCCATTGTTTGAGCCTCTCATCCAGGAAGATAGGAACGTTCTCTACATCAATATTAGTAAGAAGTTCTTTCAATTCCTGCAGGCTTAAAGGATGAACGAATTCTTCCACAGGATGTTTATAAACAAAAATATTGGTATGTTGATAAAAAAAATGCCTTTGACTTGCTAAAATGCTTCGTTCATATCCAGTAACTAGGTCTTTACAGTCTGTTACAACTTCATATCCAAAAGAAAAGCTGACTTTTGCTTCTTTTTCAACTTTCTCTTTTAACCTATGAATGTCCGTAAGTGGATTACATGTATTATTAATAAAGAATAAAAGTTCACTTTCCCCTATTTGAATACTAATCCCCTCTTCTCTATACTTATAAAAGCGTTCTTGGATTTCTTCGAAAATAAGACTTTTAAATAAAAAGCCATATTCTTCTTCTACCTTGTCAATTTGCTTCATTTTTAAACAAACCACAATAAAAGGAGTTTGAAATATATCAACTAAATGACCAATATTGGTTTCTCTATGTTTTTGAAGCAAAACCCGCTTTACTTCCTGCTCAATTTTTTTTCTTTCCCGAAAATGATTTGTCCGTTCTACAGAATCTAACTTTTTCTTAATCGTTTGTTCTTCAACAATTTTTTTTACGCATTTTTGAATGGTCTTGCAAAACGATTCCGGTTCAAGAGTCGGTTTTAATATATAATCCATTGCACCATGAGTCAGACCTTCCCGTGCGTAATCAAATTCATTATAACTGCTTACTAATACGACCTTTAACATTGGATTTATCTTTAGCGCTTTTTTCATTAATGTTAGACCATCCATTACCGGCATTTTAATATCCGTAATAAGGATATCAACTTGGTCCACAGCCTCTATTGCTTCTAACGCTTGCTTTCCATTAGAAAAATCACCAATTAAAAAAAGGTTTTCTTGTTCCCAGTTAATGGAGGACTTTAATCCAAATCTAATAATCGGTTCATCATCAACAATCATAACTTTATACATGATCTCCACCTCTAGTTTTCGACCTCAATATAAGTCTCACAATTGTGCCTTCTTGACTACTTTCAAGTTCCACTTTTGAGTCTTTATGAAAATAGAGTTTCACAGAATCATAGACATGCCTTAACCCGATTCCAACAAATGAATTTGTACGATTCGTTGCTTGTTGGAGCTTTTTTAAGGCATCTATTTCAAATCCTATTCCATTGTCTCGAATTTCTATTTCTACTCCGTCTGTGATGTTTCGTCCAATAATAGAAATGGTCCCTTTTTTATCTGTAGGTACAATACCATGAAAAATAGCGTTTTCGACAATGGGCTGTATAATCATTCTTGGAATAAGAAAATCTTCCACTCCTCTTTCAAACTGCGTTTTCAAAATGAAATTTTGTTCGTACCGAATTTGTAGAATCACCATGAACTTCTTTACAATTTCAAGTTCTTCGTTAATCGTTACGAACGTTCCTGTTTTCCCCATGTTTGCTTCCAACAGACTGGATAATGCTGATAAAGCAGCATTTGTACGCTCTGTTTGGTTGAATTTAACTAACCATCGGATCGTACTTAATGTATTGAATAGAAAATGAGGGTTAATTCGATGTTTAATTGCCCGTAACTCAGCTTCTTGTTTTTGAAACTGTTCTTCCTTTACCTGTTTTACCAGTTGTTCAACCTGGTTGATCATCCGATTAAACTGGATGCTCATCATGCCAATTTCATCAATTGATTTAACATTTGTTCGTACATTAAAGTTTCCTTTTCCGACTAATTTCATTTGACGTGTTAAGACGTTAACTGGCTCTGTAACTCGTTTAGCTATTAATATGCCAATAAAGATTGACAGAATTCCAAATAAGATTGAAGCTAAGATAGTGATCCTTTGAATAGTCGTCAATTCACCTGTAATTTCGCTGATTGGTACCACACCTACAATGGACCAACCATTTGCCATTTCCTGTTTAACCCCATAATAAGGAATATCTTCTTTATATTGAAATTCTAGTTCATCACTTAAGATATGCTTACGTAACGCTTTGTTTTGAACTGGGTTATTAATATTCTGCAAATTACTATCAATCATAATCATACCTGTGTCATCGACAACAAAAAAACGTCCTGTTTTTCCTAACTTTAATTGATTGATTTTATCAAGGATGGCATTTCCATCTAAGCAAACTTGTATATATGCAATATTTTCAAGATTATTGAAGTCTTTCATTACTCTGCTGATCGATAATACAAGCTCAGTATTTTCTCCTGCTCCGGTAAATTTATCATATTGAAGCCCTTGCCATACCAATTCTCCGTCTTTTTGAACAGAATCTTTTACCCAGCTAAGCTCTTGAAGGTTGACTTGTGATAATTTATATGGAGAAAATGTCCCGCTACCCCAGCTAACTCCCTCATCCTTTAAGATATAAATAATCCTTACAAATGAACTAGAATAAATATTGGAATTTAAAAATGAGGTTATATACTCTTGATTTGCTTCAAATTCAGATATTGGTATATTTTCATTGGAATTTTGCTTAACAATTTCCTGGATTCGTTCATTACTATAAATAAGATTAGACATATCGCTGCCTGTTGAAATAATATAGTTCAGAGAATCTGCGGCTTGCCTGGCAATTTGTAAAGAGGATTCCCTAACATTTTCTTTTACAATATTTGATGCAGCATAATAAAAAAAGAAACTAGTAGAAACAGTTGGGATTAAACAAACAATTAGAATGACAACAATGACCTTTGTTGCAAAACGTTTTTTTAATAGTTTATAAATCATCGCTTATACCCTCATTAATATTTGTCCTACACTTCATTTATCTCAATTTTACGATTATTTAGACTCAATAACAATCTTGGTCCAACATTTTACCTGATGAATGTAAAATGATTCTCTGATTAAGGGAAATGAAAAGTAGAGCAATGAAACGAAATCAGTTTCACTGCTCTACTAAGCTAGAACTTTATTTGGATTTTCTTCTCTTCATTTGTTGGTATATTTAAAAATACGTTGTTTTGTTCATCATAGAAATAAACTTCCACTTTCTCTCTTACTTCCTCAAAACTGTTTACTTTTTTATATGTTTTATTTTCTGTTTGTATTTTTCTAGGCATCTTTTGTATTGGAAGCTTTACTAGATGAGAAAAATGCTTTGCCTCATTTTGATTATCCTGTTTACGAGTTAATTCAATTTTATTCCTATTTTTTTCTATGTTGAAATAATGATTGTGATAAGCTGATTTCAGCTCGATATTATCGATTGTCAGCTTACCGTCAGACTGTGAACTGGCGATATTGCCAATTTTCAAGACATCCCCTTCAGATACTTCTATATCAGGGATAATCACTTTTTTCATATCTTCAGACTCTGGAACTTCTACTTTTTCTATCGTTCCATTTTTTTCAATATAAAGAAATGCTTCATTAAATTGACCGCTTCGTTTCATGTTAGCTGTTAATTCATAAGTACCAGCCTGTGGTACAACATACTGCCAAAGATCGGATTCAAATGCTTTTTCATTCATTCTCGAAATTTGGACAACTCCATCTTCAATTGACTGATTAACCATATTACTGCGGCTCCAGTGGGCAAAGCCTGCTTTAAAATCTCCATTTAATAGAATCGATTGTTTTTCTTGATCTTTTGCTTCACCTAATGTAATAGAATCCAGATTAAAGTTACCAGCAGCATTCTGAATTTGTACTAAATTGGTTCCTTCTTGAAGGACTATTTCTGTTCTTGCTTCCTTCCATTTCCCATTGGTTGGATTCAATTTCACTTGTTTTGAATTCGTATTTTCACCAGTGCTTACTTCCCTCACTCCTATCATTGCCTCACTTGCTTTACTAGCAGAATAGTCTATTTTTAAGTTATACACGCCTGATTTTGGTGCACTAATCGCATATGTTACACTTTCATCTTTCTCATTAATGCCATTTAAGTAACCAAACCCAGCGTGCCCAATTTGCTCATTAGCAAATTCTATTCCTTTACTATACGAAGCTGCTTCTGCTTCGTATACGTTCTCAGTCGTTGTCGGGATTACTTTTAATACAACACTATCATGTGGTTCAAGTGTAACGGAATGTGATGTTTGTATACCTAAATCCTTATGGGCCCATACATCACGAACATGGCCATTTTCAATTCCTAGCTCTTCTTTAAAATTAAAGTTAAACGATTTACTCTCATCATTGCGATTAAACAATCCAACTACCCAAGAACCGTCTGGAAGCTGACCTACCCAACGTTGGCTGTCACGGCTAGAATTAGACTCCCCATAATGTTTAGCGCTTTCATAAATTGGTTTTCCAACCAGTCCCACCTTATTAAACTCAATGAGCTCAGGATTTTGATAGTATTTATAGTTAGCTCCAATCGTATCATACTGATCTGAAATAGCGATCGGTGAGCCGGCAAGTGTATACAATGACAAAGTTGTTTTCTTTTCATGATCTGCATATAGACCAGTGAATGTATTCAATCGAAGGAAGTCACCATCCAATATCATGCTCGAACGGCCGCCGATATCAGAGAAGCCTGTAAAGCCTTGGAAGGAATTTGCCCATTGTGACCAACCTGGTCTCCACTCTTGACGTCTGCCGCTAATATGATCCCAGCCACCTGTAAACGTGTCTTCATTAATACGAATCATGTCACCATATTTTTGTTCAAGTTCACCGTGATTTATAAGATGTGGCATGACAAGACTTAGGAGAACATTGTTTTCTTTAGATGCTTCTGACATCCACTTTAATGATTTTTCATACAGTTTTCTGTCATGAGCTTGCCCGACTGTCCCTATATTAGCATCTGTTCCTGTTTCATACCATGACAGGAAATCAACTCTCAGAAAATCAGCGCCCTGTTCAGCAAAAAAGTCAATGTATCCCTTAATATATTTTTCTGCATCAGGATGATTCACATCCACCCAATAAAGTGAACGCTCATTCCCCTGACCACCGTTGAATCGATCACCATCTGTCGGGTCATCCGGATCACCTTGATCAATCAAATCCACGACATATGTCGGTCCACCAGGATTATTTTCAGTTCCTATGACAATATATTTATCAGGATTATTTACAACCTCAGGGCTAATCCATAACGGATTGTAGTAAATGCCAAAGTCCATTCCTTTTTCCTTTAAGTAGGCTCCCCAGAACTTCCAAGTATGACCATCCGGATATTTTTCAGATGGATATTGGAACGGCTCATTTTCCTCGTTGTCCTCTTCCGGCTTTTCACCTGTCTTATATAGCTCAACATTATCTAGCTGGAAAGAACTGTGATCTCCTTTTGCATCAATATTGAATTCAACAGTTAACTGTCCATTCGTCACCTCTGCTTTAAATTTGAAAAGCCCGTAACGTGCTTTCCCATATTCATCTGTCAGCCCGTCATTTAATTCAACAACTTGTTCAGGAGCTGGTTCGTTTTCTTCTGTAGTATTGTAGTTTTTCAGCTTCATAGTTGCAGTACTTGTTCCATCAACAAAGTTTTGAACATCGTTAGGAAACTTCACTCGCGCTGTTAAAGTATAATTTCCATTTTCAAGTCCTTCTATTGTTTGAGAAACCTTAGCAGTATGTGGTTCCGGTCCATACACCCATAATTTAGAGCCTTCATATGCATCATTTGTATCAACTCCGTACATTGCATCTGTTTCGACTTTCCACCCTACGTCAACACCCTCTTCAAAGTCACCATTTAGAAGGATTCCTAGCTCGAATTCTTCCTCCGTCCCATCCATATTCATTGGATTGGTCATCCATTTATCATTATGACTTACAACATAGCCATTTTTATTAAGCAAAGTTGCACCTTCAATCCAACCATCAGTTGAAACCATGTCATAGCCGTAAGGTAGGAAGTTTTTAGCCATCCAATCAATATTTTCCTTCAACCGTTTCTCAGGCATAAATGTATTTTTCGTCCACTGATGTTCATATGTCATAAAATACATCGGTCCTGCCCCTTGCCTTGTATATGGGCTGTCCTGTGCAGAAGCAGTTCCTGTTAGTGCTGTTGTTAATGCCATCGTAGAAAGAATAGAAAAAGCACTGATCTTGTAAAATAACCCTTTCTTTCTTTCCCTACTCTTTTTCTTGCTTCTATTGTGTTTACTCAATGAAATAACCTCCCCATTCTTAAGAATAGCTAATGATTTTCATTATCCAGGAAAGCGCTATCATTTTAAATCGCTTATATTACAAAATTTGTGTCTTATATACCGTTTCTTCATTGAAGAACAAAAAAAGGTGTCATATCTTCCTGTTTAAATATTTTCATCGGAAGATATGACACCTTTAGTCCACTTTTTGGGACTGTCCCCAAAAACATTATTCGTACTCCACTACAACCATGTCCCAGTATTTTAGACTCGGCAGGGTAAATGTTACTTTCCCATTTTCCTGTTTAAAAGTAAGTGAGTTAGGTAAACCATTCTCAATATCCGGTGAAGCAAGCCAAACTTTTTTTATAGCTTTAGTCTCTTCAAGCTCAACAGTTAACTTTTGACGATCTTGAGGCTGTGCTTGACTTGCATTTGTATCACGCCACTCTAGTGTTGTAGCATCTACAAAGTTAATAAAGTGTATAACTTTTTTATTTGCTTTTTGTTTTGCAAAGCTCCATACTTTTCCTTGTTCCGGTTGAGAAGAGAAAAGAACCCAATCAGGTGAATGAACCGCAAGTGAAGCCTCATGCATGTTATCACGAAGCAAGTTTTCATAGGCAACTAAAAAATCATAATAGGTAATAAGGCTACTTTGCAAAGATTGATCCATTTTAAAGTTATTATGAGGAAAATATTCTTTTGAAAGCATATGCTCCCCTAATTCTAAATGAGCACCTCCCGATGCAAAGATGACACTGTTAGCTAATAAAATACCCGGCGTATTAAATTCTCCAATTTGATTGGAAGATTCATAGTTCATATATGCTGCTAACACTGTATTTTTAGTCCCCTTAGAATCGGAATTATTCTCATCAATAATTTGTTTTAAATCACCGTAATATTTAAAATGATCCCATACCTCTGTATATAAAAAGTCAATTGGCGAGCTTACAATTTGTTTTTGACCGTACTGGTTTACCGCATTCATAACAATACGTTTATCCTGTGCTTCATTTTTTATACGTTGTAAAAACGGAAGAAAGGTTTCATCGATTGCAACCTGATTTCCATCAAAATCATAGACCTCGCCTCTAGGACCAAGCTGGTCAATATGCCATCCATCGAATGGAAGAGCTTCATATACACGTTTTTGTTGGTCAATGAGATAGTTCTGCCAATCAGAATTTCCTGGGTTTACTAGAAATACGTCACTTTTCCATTCATCTGGTAGTGGGTGATAATCATGTTCATTTTTCTGTTGATCCTTAAATAAACGCCATTCTTTATTCACACCATCCTTTTCTGCTTCAGAAAAAGCACCATACAAAAGGTTATATGCCATCGTTGTCATGTTGCGATCATGAGCAAGCTGAATATAATTTTTGATCGTTTCGAGATAGATTGGACGATTAGCAATATCCTCCCAATTTGCTGCTGCGCCATTGTTTTCTACTTTAAGTGGTTGATGATGCTTAAAATGCCAATCATAAAATTGTAAACCATTGATGTGATAGCGGTTCAGTTGGGAAATGACAGAATCCATTTTCTCCATAGATTGGTCTTGAAAGTTTGATAAAAACCCGTAGCGAGGAAATTGGGACCAATCACTTGAAACATCAACTGCAATCGTATGATCCTCTTGTATTGAATCAGATGTATACTGAACATGGACGAAATACCCTTTAAAATCCTCTTTTGGCGGCTGCCATTCCCAGTGTACTTCTTTACTATTTTCCGCTACTTTTACTTCTAGTTTCGAAATAACGTTATCTAAATGGTAATATGTAATGGTTAGAATTCCTTCTGTTAGTCCTTTTTTCAATTGAGCATTAAATTTCACCGTGTCATCATAATGATAGGCTGCTTTATCAGTTGAAATTGTTTTAATAATGTTTGAATGTTTTGGTATAATTTCAGATGAATCCTCTTTGTGGTCTTGATTAGGAGATGAATTGGAGTACGTCGTCAAACCTATTATTATTAATAATAAAAAAATAATAGATAAGAAAATTAATAGATACTTTTTTTTTGATAACATAAAATCTAACTCCTCATTTTTACACAACTTTCTTATTATTAAAGGGAACTAACGATCAAATTAGTCCCTTTTTTGGATGCTATATTTGTTTATGTTTTGTTGTTAATAGGCGATATATTTATTTCTTCCAACTATAATCGGCATCAATTATTTTTTCAATTGGATGTCCGCTCTCTGACAACTCTTCAATCACACACCCTAAGTATAAATCCGCTTGCCAAAGTCCATTTTCCGGTATATCAATTGTAATTGTATATGTTCCAGGCCCATAAACATTCGTGATCGTATCATATACTTTTTGACCCTCATAAGGTTTACCATCTTCTTGAGGTAATGTTCCCTCAGGGTATACATAGCTCGAAAAGCTGATTACAACAGGGTCCATACCTTCTAGAATGGTAAATGTCGCTGTTCCATTTTCAACACTAGAATGAAAAAGTTGATCTAGTGGTCGCTGAAGATCTGTATAATCTGTCTTTTCTTTCACAGTTATGGATTCACTCCATAATTCTCCTTTTCCAGGATGTCCTGGACGTTGATAGGCTTTGAAAATATAATTTCCTGGTTTATTTGGATCTAGAGCATAACTTATTTCGTTTCCCCAGGGTTTAAAGGGGCAACACTTCCGGAATAAACCAATTCACTATTTTTAGGGTTTCCTTTTGCAGACCAGTAGACCTCATATTTTACTTCACCTTGCATGGCTCTTGAATCTTGTCCATTTTTTATGGTAGCAGAAATACAGGAACAATTTTCATTTTGATCAATAAATGATAGTGAACTTCTATCCCATTGAGCCCTACCATTAATTTCAGATAGTTTTTGTTCTTTCTGGACACTGACATTTTCGACTTGCTCAGGTTTTATTTGTTTAGCCAATGCCTGATTAATAGGTTGAATAAATGATATGGTCAGTAATGCTGTTACAATAAATCCTGAAGTAAATTTATTCCCCTTTTCGATAATTTTAATGAAAAGATAAAATTGACCATTAATGCTGACAAGAAGGAACGATTCTTTCGTCCCTTCTTTCCCTCTCTTATATCTTGATTAACGAATTTGTACTTTCTTCTTCTCATCAGCAGGGATACTTACATAAAGAACTTTCGCATTTTCATCATAAAAGAATGTGTTTGGTTTCCCTTGAGTTTCTTCGATTGATCCAACTGGTTTGTATTTATTTTTACCTGCTTGGATTTTTGAAGGTTTTTCTGTATTGTTTAATTTTAATGTGTATTGCTGTACCTTTGAGTCAGAGTATTTTTTAACCTTTTGTTTTTGTTTAAATGTAATATGGTTTGGTTTTTGTTCTACCTCGAACTCTGTAATGTTATATTCACCAGTTTTGTAGTCTTCTGTTGCACCATCATCTTCATAGAATGAATATGTTGCCTCTTCTTCTAAATATGTGTCAAGCACTAGATTTGTAAGTGGCTTTTCATCTGTATATTGCTGTACTTCACGTGTTGGGATGATTGACTCATTTTTCACAAAGATTGGCATATGATCAAGTGGTGCATCAACTGTAATCGTTTGTCCGCCTTCATATTCTTTTCCAGTCCAATAGTCTGTCCACTTTACGTCTTTTGGTAAATAAACTTCACGAGAAGTTTGACCTTGTTTCACAACGGGTGCTAGCATCATCGAATCACCGAACATGTACTGATCACTTATATCATTTGTTTTCTCATCATTTTGGAATTGGTAGACTAGCGGTTGTTGAACCGGTTTACCAGTATCTGCTGCTTCTTTAAATTGATTATATAAGTATGGTAATAATTTATAGCGCATTTCAATGTATTTCTTACTGATTGCCTCAACTTCTGGACCAAATGCCCATGGTTCTTGACCTTGTTTAATTTCTGCTTTTTCATCACTATCATAGTGAATACGAGAAAACGGCAAGAATGCTCCTACCTCAATCCATCGAGCGAATAATTCTGCATCTGGGCGAGCTGCAAAACCACCAATATCATTTCCTACAAATGCGACCCCTGACATTCCAACGTTCATATTCATTGGTAGTGACATTTCTAAGTGTTCCCAGTTACTAACGTTATCACCTGTCCATAATGCAGCATAGCGTTGTGTACCTGCATACATATCACGAGTTAAAACGAATGGACGAGTGCCTGGTTTATGCATTTTAAACGCATCATAAGTAGCTTCTGCTTCATCATGGCCATATAAGTTATGGTACTCAGTATGAAGAATTTTGTTGTCTTCATATCCAAAATACGTATCTAGCGGTAATGTATGAGCATGTCTGTCATCATCAATGAAAACAGCTGGTTCATTCATATCATTCCAAATCCCATCAATTCCTGCATTTAATAGCACATCATGATGTTTAGCCCACCAATCACGTACCTCTTGTTTAGAGAAATCAGGGAAAGCAGAATCACCAGGCCATACTGGTCCAATGTAGTTCGAGCCATCTGGATTTTTCGCCCAGAAGTCTTTACTCGTTCCTTCTTGATAAATGCTGTAATTCTCATCTTGCTTAACAGCTGGATCATTAATCGCAATTGCATGGAATCCTTCCATCTCTTTTAATTTCGTTAATGCATCCTTATATTGTTGGTTCCATGTAAACACTCGATAGCCATCCATATAATCAATATCAAAGTGCATTGTATCTAGTGGGATATTCTTTTCTCGATAAGTTTTTGCAACATTCAGAATTTCATCCGCGGTATATCCCCACTTACTTTGATGCAACCCTAATGACCATTTTGCTGGAATATCCATTTTACCTGTTAATTCAGTATAACGATCAATTACATCACCAATTTCCGGACCATATGCAAAATAGTATGTTAATTTTCCGCCGTTTGCATAGAAGTAGTAATAGTCATCAGACTCACTTGCCATCTCGTAGTATGAACGATGTGTATTATCAAAGAAAATTCCATATGCTTTTTTATCTTTTAATCCGATGAAAAAGGGAATAGATGTATATACATACTTAGTATCTTTAGTGTATGCATAAGCATCCGTATTCCATAAACCTATGCTATCCCCGCGTTTATTGACTTCTAATCCAGTTTGCTCACCAAAACCATAAAAGTCTTCGTTTTCATTCGTTTTCTTAAACACATAAGGCTTGCCATTTTCATAACCTGAAGTTGCACCTTGGTTTAAATAATCTTCGTTAATGACATTTCCTTCTTTATCAAGGAATTTCACTCCGAATTGCTTTAAGTTAATTTTAACCGTAATTTCATCTGTTTTGATTGTGTATTCATCTGCGCTACCGTTTGCACTAAATGGCACACGTTTCCATTCACTTTCTTTTTTCTCAATTCCTCTTGATTCGAATTCCTCTTCGCCTTTTTCTACAACAGAAACTTTCACAAGATCTTTGTCAAATATACGAATATAACCTTCGTATGAACCAAGATCAAATTTGACTCCATTTGAGAGTTCTGTTACTCCTTGAACCGTTAACTTCTGAAGATTTTCCTTCTGTAGAGGAGTATCTGCCTCAGGTTGTGTAACGGCTAGTGCGCTTGGTACGCCCGCTGAAAAACTTACTGTTGCTGCTAGTGAGAGCCCAGCTAATACTCTTAATGATTTTTTCGATAATACCATGTCTTCACCTCGTAAAAAATAATTTGTAAGATTACGGTATAATCTTAGCGAACATTGAAATATTCTGTCAACTAACTGTTTTATGAAATATGGGAGTAGGGACATTTGCTCACGGCCATTGATAGGAGAGGTGTGAAAACGCACACTTTTTCCTTGAAAACGTTTGTGAAAAAACTTTCAAAATGGGGCATAATATCTAGTTTTTATCAATTGTAAATAAAATTAAGGTACTGTCAATATTTTTGTGTAAATGACTTTTCAACTTCTCAAGGTAGATGATCACCTTCGTATTCAAATAGATTTGTTCGAAGTGTTGATTTGGGTGTCTAGGAAAGGGCTAGCCCTTTCCTAGACACCCAA